>JAEENG010000043.1 GCA_016283615.1 Treponema sp. | reverse complement strand
CTGATTATGAAGGCTTTCTTTTCCAGGCAGGGCAAAATTTGATACTTCATACTGGGCAAATCCGTTTTTTTCAAGAATCTTCCTGCCTGAAGCCCACATTCTGTCCGCCCGGCCGGAATTCCATCTGATTCTGCCGGACTCGATATTTTTGTATAAAGGAGTGTTTTCTTCGAGTGTAAGGCTGTACAAAGAAATATGGTCAACTTTTGAATTAAAAACATATTCAAACTGGGATTTAAAAGAATCAACTGTCTGACCTGGAAGCCCTGCAATAAAGTCAACTGAAAGCCGGCCGTCCCAGTATTTATTCAACAAGGAAAGGGCGTCCATTGCCTTCTGCCTTGTTGCAACGCGTCCGACAGCCGAAAGTGCCTTGTCATCGAGGGCCTGGATTCCCATGGAGATACGGTTAATTCCACCGCGTGTACAGGAATCTATAATTTCTTTTGTTAAATCATCCGGATTTACTTCGATTGTAAACTCATCAAAAGATTTCTGGCCGGTTGATTTATGGATTTGCGATGCTAAAAATTCAATTAATTCAGGTCCCAGAAGGCTTGGAGTTCCGCCGCCGATGTAAACGGTAGACCAGCGCGTAATGTTGTATTTTTGAACAAAAAAATTGATTTGATTTACCAGTGATTTGACGTAAGACTCTTTTAGTTCATGAATTTTACAGAGCGGGAGACTGAAAAAGTCACAGTAATCACATTTTTTTCTGCAAAACGGAATATGAATATAAAGCGGGAATTCCATCAGTTAAAAAAGCCTGATTTTAGAAAACGGAAAATAAACCAGAAGAGCCTTGCCAACCATTGAGTTCTTTTGAACCGGCCCCCAGAGGCGGCTGTCCGTGCATTCAAGGCGGTTGTCGCCGAGAAGGTAATATTCGTTTGCACCGAGTGTAAATTCTTCCGTCTGACCCATGGAACCGATTGTTGTGTCCACATAATCCGGAACAAGAGGAAGAGAAAGATTGTATTTAGTTTTTGTCAATTCAAATTCAGTCAGAAAATGACTCTGGCCCTGAGGTTTTACAAAAACTACATAATTATTTATATAAACTGTGTCGCCCGGAAGAGCTACAACGCGTCTGAAAGCACGGTCCATTGAGTTTTCTGCCTTGAAGGGGCTGAATCTCTGGGCAGTAAAAAGACGAAAAATAAAATCCAGTGAACTTATAAAAAATGAACGTTTTTCTTTTGGAGTGTACTGAACGAGCATTACGTCTCCGCGGTCCGGAGTTTTTACAAGCGGAGAAACAAGAACTGTGCTCTGTTCAGAAAGGCATGGTTCCATTGAATCAGAACGGCTTACTGCAGGATAAATTAAAAAATTCATCACAAGACTGACAAAAACAATACACGCAAGAACCACCGCAATAACTGTCCAGATTTTTGCGTAAAGTTCTTTTTTCATCTTGTATGAAACTGAATATATATCCTTAAACATAATAAAAACATACCACAGAAAAGCCATAGGTTGCAAGCAAAAGGCAAACCGCTTATAATTAGGTTTATGTCAGACGCAGTAAAAGTAATAGCACAAAACAAAAAAGCAAGATTCGACTACTTTGTTGAAGAAACCTACGAATGCGGAATTGTACTCGTCGGAACAGAAGTAAAATCCGTAAAGGCAGGTAACGTTTCTTTTGCTGATTCGTTTGCAGAAATTATTAACGGTGAATTATGGATGAGGAATTTTCATATTTCCGAGTACGCATATTCATCTGTATTCAACCACAATCCGGACCGCCAGAAAAAACTTCTGGTTCACAAGGAAGAATTAAAAAGAATCCGCCGCAAGGTGGAAGAAAAAGGCTATACCCTTATTCCCCTGGACTTTTTCTTAAAGCACGGTATCGTAAAAATCACCCTCGGAATCTGTAAGGGTAAAAAACAATACGATAAACGCGAAACAATCAAGGAAAGGGACATCAACCGTGAACTAAGCAGGGAATTTAAAAAAGACCTGATTAAATAAAAAAACGGCCGATAATTAAAAAAGGGAAGAGATTATTTGAATAAAATTAGAACTTTTTTAACAGTTTTATTTTTTCTTACAGCGGCACTTATAAGCGCAGCACCACTCCAGATTGATTATTATGGAGTAGTTACAAGTTCTTCCGATCTGAACATGTCCAAAATGGCCCAGGACATTTTTTACACACAGCTCAATTCAATTGACAACTTAAAAATCCTTGATAAAAGACCTGACGTAGGTTCTGCATCAAGGTCTCTTCCGGACACAAGTTCTTCAGGCAGCTCAAAAGTTGTTTTTTATGCAGAAATTTCAGAAGAGCGCATTGATGAATCAAATGTAATCTGGAACTGCCGTTTTAACGCAAAAACACCTTTTGACGGAAAGATTTATTCAAAACAGGATAAATACGACTCATATTACAAGATTCTTACAAACGCAAAAACTTCAATCGAAGAACTTCTCTTTCCTTTGAGACAGATTGCGGCCAAAGTTCCAGAGGAAACTCCTATTACGGCAAATCCCGGAGCCGCCTTCTCTCTTGAAAGCCTTGCAGGCACATGGTCCGGCGAACCTCACACAGACAAAATTGTAATTCTTCGCGGCGGACGTGGTTTTATAATTTATAAAAACGGTGCCACAATGAATATTTCTCTTTCGATTGTAAACGGCAAAGACGGTAAAAAAGAAATCTTAATCAGACAGGTCGGAAAATCAAACGCATCGTTCTATCCGGAGCTTTCCCGTGACACTGCCCTTTCTGCAGCCGCAAGCGCCCCTCCGATTGAATGGAGACTCAACAGCACGGTCGACGGCACACTCACCGGAATCAAAAAGACTCTGATAAAGTCTAATTCAACTCCGGAAACCGTAGAAAGCGGAACTCAGAAAGTAAACTGGATTAAAAAATAGAATTAATTCAGGCCGTCGATTTTAACGGCACCATCCCGGATAAGGCTTACAGTTCCATCTTCGTTTACAGCAACAATTGTTGAAGGAACATTGTTCTTTTTATCTCCGTCATCAACAATCAGATCAACTTTAGAACCAAAGGTAGACTTGATGTCTGCAACGTTATTGATAATAGGCTGTCCGCTCAGATTTACACTTGTTGAATAAACTGGCGCACCGCATTTTGCAATGACGGACTGCAGCCATTCATCGCCCGGACAGCGGAAGGCGGTTGTTACAATCTGACCGCCCTTTTCAAATGTGTGAACGATAATTGTCAGGGGTCCCGGCCATTTAGCCAGAAGTTCGTCAGGCACAACATCGCGGGTATATTTTTTAAGATCTTTCGGGCTTGCAAGAAGTTGAATCAATGGTTTTGTTTCGGCACGGCCCTTGATATCGCAGATTTTCTGGTCAGTATGAAATGAATAATGACGCCCGTCTACAATTCCTGAAAAACCATAAACAGTGTCAGTCGGAAGAATTACAACTTTTCCACGTCGAAGATAATCGGCAGCAATACTTGCCGATTCAGAATCAGATTTGCGGCAAATCATATACAGGAACACCCTCCAGGAAAACAGTTTTTTTGTTTCGTCTGAAACGACCGGCCTTAAAATCCTGAACGATCATATACAGATATGCGAACAAAAATACAATGACTCCTACGGATTTTCCCACCCATTCAGGTAAATATTCAGGTTCAACTGCCCTTATAGGAGTACCACAAGTATAAACCGCTCCGTCAGAAAAATAAAGACCATTAATTTTAACAATCTTATCTCCGTCACTGACGTAACCAAGTTTTTTTGCAAGTCCCTGGATTACCGCATTGTCATTTTCCAATGCAGTACATTCAAGACTGAGACTGTCGTGAGTTTTCTGGAGACTTTCTGTTCTGGTACTCAAAATTCTCTTCTGCTCCAGCTGCTGTCTATAAGCAAGAAGACCATCCCTTCCACCCATAAACGAAATTAAAACATAAAAAAATGTACCAGCAGCGGCGGCAACAAGAAACCTGTTTTTAATCATTATATTAAATTTTCGGCAGACGGGTCGTTTTTTTTGAGCAGAAAAAACAAAATATTTTTATCATGGACTTTGAAGAAATAACATGATATAATTTGATAATAAATATTTATTTTTTATGTTGAATTTTCAATATTTTGCCGATAATTCAATTATAAAACTAAATATTCTTTTCAAAGGGGAAAAATATGAGCGAATCCGATAAAACAAACGAACTTGACAGTTACGGAGTATGGGTTAAAACCCCACCAAAAACTATAGATTCCTCAACTGATTCTACAGCGACTGAAGAAGATTCATTCAACATCGATACAGATCTGCCTGATTTTTCTGATCTGGATGTAATCGATGATTCTGCAAACATGGCAGACGCTTACGACAATGACGACACTGCCCTTTCCGCTGAAGAACTTTCTGCAATTACACAATCAACTTCAGGAGAAGCAAACGTTTTTGAAGATACTGCAGAAGAAACTCCCGAAACAGAACCGGAAGCTGCAGACGCTCCGACTGATGAAGAAGCAGTTCTTTCCGGACAGGAAGAAGAGATTTCCCTTGATGAATTTATTACAGACGGTGTATTTGAAACAGGTCCTGACGAGGACAAAATAAGAGAAAAAGAAGCAGCCAGGGCAGAAGAAACACCTGTTGAAGAGCCTGCAGAAGAAGAAGTTTCACTGGACAGCTTCGGAATGGAAGAAGACAACCTTTCTGAACCTGCTGACAGCCTCGATGAACCTGTGGTAACAGAAGAAGAAAGCACATCTGAATCAAGTTCAGATGATATTTTTGACATTGACCTTTCATTTGACGATGCACCAGCCGCAGACGTTTCTAAATCTGCTGACTTTGCACCGGTTGAAGATACTCCGGTTTCAGAAGAAATCAACGAAGACAATCCTGCCGGAACTGAATCAGTAGACCTGAGTGAATTCGGACTGGATGACTTTAATTCAAGCGATTCTGATTCATCATCTGACTCAGCATCAGACGACGGAATGGAAAGCGTTGACCTTTCAGAGTTTGGAATTGACGATTCTTCAGAAGAAGAAACTCCGACACAGCCGGTTCAGGAAGAAGCAGCTGCTGAAGAAACACCTGCAGAAGCCCCAGCCGAACCGTCCGCAGAAGAAGATGACTTTACAGTTGTTGCAGACGATGATGACGTTCAGCTCGAAGCAGACAGCGTAACGGAAGCAACTCCTGAAGCAAGCTTTACGGCAGACGGAGACGATGACTTTGACGTTGATGCAATCATGGGTGACGTAACAGACGAAAACGGAAACACAGTAAGCATCGGAAGCCAGGAAGACAGCCTCGTACGCGAAGTTGCAGACATTCCGGAAGAAGATGCCGCTCCGGAAATTGTGAGCGAAGAAATCGAAGATCTTTCTGCAAATACAGAAGATAATTCACTCGATATTGCGGATGAAATTCCTGATACATTTGAAGAAGAAACTTCTGCCCTCCTCGACGACACTCCTGCAGTTCCAGAAACAGCAGACGCAAATGCCGCCGAATTTGCAGAAAC
>JAEENG010000003.1 GCA_016283615.1 Treponema sp. | reverse complement strand
CCAGAAAGACCCTGCCGAAAAGGAACCGGCAAACTCTGAAGGCAATGCACAGGAGAGCAGCAGTGAGCAATAGAGTTCTCGTTTCCATGCAGGAAGGTATGGCTGAACCTGAGTGGTTCAATAAAATCCTCGCTTACGAACAGACTGTTTTAGAAAAACTCGGTTACGACAATGAAGAAATTTCAATTCTTTTTTGCGATGATGAATTTATTCACCAGTTGAACAAAGAATACAGAGACATTGACAGTCCGACCGATGTCCTTTCTTTTGAGAATGGAATGGAGTATACTGATGATGAAGGTACATGGTACAGTGCCGGCGACATTATCATCAGTCTGGACACACTTCCAAAAAATGCAGATTACTTTGGAGTAAGCCCGAATGAAGAATTAAAACGGCTTTTGATTCACGGGACTTTACATCTGAACGGAATGGACCACGGAGAAGCACATGTCGAACCTGGCGTTGAACCTGAAGACGAGATGTTAAAACTTCAGGAAAAGGTTCTTAAGGAACTTGCCGATATTACTATCATAGGGTAAAAAAAGAGTTTTTGGCTCTTTTATATTATATAAAAAAAAGGACTTATATGAGTTTATTTAGTTTTGGAAAGAAAAAAGAAGAAGCAAACTCCAACCCCGAACCTGTGGGGCGGGACGAGAGTATTGAAAGTTTAATCGAAGAAAAAAAAGACATGATTAAGGGTATCGAGGACCTTAGCCAGACTTCAGTTAAGGAAGTTATGATTCCTCGAATTGATGTTGATTTTATTTCAATCGACACCCCGGAAGACGAGCTTATGGCAATCATTGCAGAAAGCGGCCACTCAAGATTTCCGGTTTACAGCGAATCTATAGACAACGTTCTCGGTATTTTGTATGTAAAGGATTTGCTGGGTATAATTTCACGCCACGAACCAATTGAACTGGAAAAACTCCTCAGAAAAGCATATTTTATTCCTGAATCAAAGAAGATTGACGGACTTTTGCGCGAATTCAAAAGACGCCACCTTCACATTGCCGTTGCCATCGACGAATACGGCGGAATCAGCGGTATTGTCTGCATGGAAGACATTATCGAAGAGATTGTAGGCGACATTCAGGATGAATTTGACAACGAACGCGAAGACATTCTGTCAATCGGCGAAAAGATCTGGCTTTGTGATGCCCGCGTTAATCTTGAAGATTTAAACGAAAATATAAATTCAAACTTTCCGACAGAAGATTTTGATACTCTCGGCGGATTTGTTCTCGACCTGTTTGGCCGCATCCCGGTTAAGTACGAAAAAATCAACTGGAAGAATTATGAATTTATAATTCAGGATATGGAAGGTCACCGCGTTAATCTGATCAAAGTGATTAAAAAAAGCGATGATCAGGAAAAATCGGAAAAAGAAGATGAATAAAAAGTTTTGCCTGTCTGCAGTATTAGTTTTAGTAGTTTCGAATTTTGTAACTGGCAGTTTTGCCCAGAATAATTCTCCGTCTGCGTTAAAGTATTATAACAGCGGAATTGAAAAACAAAATCGTCAGGACTGGTATGGGGCAGGCGAAGACTTTATGCAGGCTTTGCGCTCAAACGAAGCCTTTGGTGAAGGCTGGTTCCATCTGGCTCAGGTTACATATGAGCTCGGCGACTTCAGCCTTTGTCTTACTTATCTTGAATCTGCAGAAAAATATGCCAAAAACAGAACTGACATTCTCGTATTGCGCGGAATGTGTCTGATTTCCCTTCATCAGCTTGATGAGGCAGAAAAAGTATTCAATTCAATCTTAAAGGAATATCCGAACAATATCGACGCACGTTTTGGTCTTGCAGAAATAAATCTTTACAACGGAACTTATGACGGCGCCGAGAATTTGTATCTCGATGCCTTAAAGCGTCAGGCCACCAACAGAAAGGCACTTTTGTCGCTTGCAGTACTTTCAAGCGAAACAGGCAAAAAGTCTCAGGCAGAAAAATATATCCGGCAGGCGTTAAAATATCACGCATCAGACGCACAGGTTCATTATCTGGCAGGTTATCTTGCAGCCCAGAACAAAAACTTTGCAGAAGCAGAGCGCCGAGCACGTTCAGCCGTTCAAATCAACGGAAACTACCATGATGCATACATTCTGCTTAGTTCAATCCTGTATGCACAGAACCGCTGTCAGGAAACAATCGATATCTGTGATTATTTAATCAGCAGAGACAGAAACTCTGTCAGTGCGTGGTATCTTAAAGGTTTGAGCCAGAATAAACTTGCAGATTACGCAGGTGCCTTTGATACATGGTCTGTTGCAGTTTCCATTGACCCGACAGACGAAATTTTGAGAAGTTCTCTTGAACAGCTCATCCAGAAACATCTTGAACTTGAAGACCCGCGCCGCGCAGAATGGGCTCAGTTCCATATCTTAAAGGCACGTGAATACAGTAAACTTTTCCAGGGTGAAGAAGCCCGCTATGAATACCAGCGCGCACTCCGCATTGACCCGAATAATTTTTCGGCACGTCTTGAATTTGCAGATGCGATTCAAAAAACAGGTCTTAACGAACTTTATGTAAATCAGCTGGGTTTTGTTAAAAATAAAATCGATCCTGGGGCAGAAGGTCTTTCTGACGCCAAAAAACTTGAATACACACGTCTGAACGACACTTACGAAGCCTACACATCGTTGTTAAAAAACTCCCTCGCACGCCGCTGGAATGTTGAACCGTTCTATTTTGACAAGACAAGATGGAATATCGGTCTTTATTACACAAAGGCTCCTGTTTCCCTGATCCACAGTGATGCAGAGGAAATCGCGGCTGTAATGGCAAAAGAAAGCTTTAGCGGAGTTGCAACAACTTCCGTTTATGTACAGCAGAATCCTGTTGCAGGCTACGGCGAGGCCTTTGCTCTGGCACGCAAAAAGGGTCAGGATTATTTTGTAATCATGAATTTTGAAGAGTCTGAACGCGAAGTATTTTTGAGCGCTGTAATTTACAACGGCCGCAACGGAACGGAAACTTCAAGATTTACCCTGTTCAGAACAGGAAACGACAGATTTGTTTCTGTTCTGCGTTCATTCAGACGAAATGTTTTGAGCATACTTCCTGTCCGTGGAAAAATTATTGCCAGAAGCGGTAATGAAATTCTTGTCGACATCGGTAAAACAGAAGGTGTTGTTAATAAGGCTGTTCTTGATGTTGTTAAGGCAAAAAATGTCCGCACAGTAGACAAGGGTGTGGGCGTGACATTTGACCAGAACTCTTATCTCGGACAGATTTTAATCGACGAAACCGGCGAAGAAATCGCCGTGGGAACTTTAACCCAGAGAAGTTTTTACGACCGTGTAAACATCGGCGATGAAGTTCTTATAAAGTCTGTACCAAAGGCAGAAGGTGAAGAAACACCGATGGATACAAATCCACAGGCAACGGAAGAGGGCAAGTTAATCCGCGAAAAACTTACAGCAGAAGACCTCGGCCTGATAAGAACACCGGCCTTCCTCCAACTGATTCGAAAAGTTCAATAAATAGTTTTATCAGTCAGATGGCAGCTGGTAAAAATCCAGTGTGCTGTTAATCCATTTTTTTGAAAGAACAGGATAAATATCTTCTACGTAAAGGAACATTGTAAGCGCACTGCGGTAATTTCCGCGGAAGTACTGTGACTGTCCCAGGTAGAATACGGCACGGTTTGTTGTATCTTCGCTGCGGTTAACGCTCAAAAAGTTTTTAAGTGCTGTAACCGAGCCCTTGTAGTCGCGCTTAACAAAGTAAGTTTTAAGGATTTCAAACAAAAAGTACTCGTCGCCGCCTGCAGGTGAGATAATGTCTTCTTCAAAATAATACGGAGTAAGTTTTTCTTTCGGCGGGTTTTCAAAGCCTCTGGAAAGTTCTTTTCCTGCTTCAATAACCTTTGGATTAAGAGGAGTAGGTTCTCTTTCAAGATCACTGATTATATCAAGATATGGAAGCGGAAGTTCGCGGAGGGTGCCTTCGGCGTAAATTTTAGGCTTTTTGGCTTCGATTTCTTCTTCAGATGGTTCTGCCTTTTTCTCAGGCCTCTGAACCCGGCAGCCTTTGACTGTCGCGTTTACTGACGGCAGGACGATGTTGTAAAGGCTTCCGTCGGCCTGGCGTGCGATTACAGCGTAATAATATTCCTTGTAATTGATTACAGTATCTGTGTAAGCCGAAGCCTTTGGTGAAAGCTGAACTACAGGTGTTGCTCCTTCAATTTTTGAATTCATCAGAAAAGGCTTTGTGTCTTTAAAAATCAGTATTGCTTCTGCGTTAAAGTTTTCCGGGAGTTTCCAGGTGATACGGATTTTGTTTGTAGAAACCGGTTTGGCGCTTATCATGTCGACAATTGGTCTTGAAGAATTCTGTGAGTGCGAAAAAAGGATAAAAAACTGAGAAAAAATGATAAAAGCGACTGATTTTTTTAAAATGCGCATATATATATAATGCCTCAAATTAGGCTATTTGACAAGACAATGCCTTTACTTTATTCTTATTTATATGTTCGTTTCTGTAATTCTGGATCCGGGCGGACTCGACAGCTCAAAAGCTATCGCCTCTGTTCTTACCAGATTTGGTTTTAAAAAAGTTCAAAGGGCATGCTGGGAAAGTATGCAGATCTCACAGACACAACTCGCTGTATTAAAACGCGAGCTGGACCTTGCAACCGATTATTACGATACAATTCGAATTTATCAGTTCCCGGTCAACGGCAATTTTGCAATCACCGAACTAAGGCAGAAAAAATGGAAAAAGGCTGTTTTTGGTCCGGGAAACTCTGCTAATTCAAAACCAAAACAGTAAATTTTTATTGGAGAATATAATGCTTGAAGATTTAAAAGAACCTATTTCAAAATTAAAAGAAGATATCATGAATGTCTGGGGGCGTCTTTGACCATGACGCAATCGACAAAAAAATCAAGGATACAGAAACTTTAACTGCAAGTCCTGATTTCTGGAACGATACGGACAACGCCCAGAAGGTTATGAATGACCTTAAATATTTAAAGGGGCGTGTAGAGCCGTGGCGCGAACTTATCAGCGAAATTGACGACCTTGAAACCCTTTACGAACTGGGTGTTGAAGGTCAGGATCAGAGCGTAGAAGACGAAATCCGTTCACAGCTTACAAAATTACAGGACAAATACGAAAAGCAGAGTATTTTGAACCTCCTTTCCGGAGAAGTTGATAAATCCGGCTGCTTCCTTACGATTCATGCGGGTGCCGGAGGAACCGAGGCCTGCGACTGGGCCTATATGCTGAGCCGCATGTACATCCGCTGGGCAGAACGCAACGGATTCAAGATGGAAACTGTTGACCTTCAGGAAGATGAGGGTGGAATTAAAAGTACAACAATCCAGATTACAGGCGACTATGTTTACGGAAAACTCAAGGGCGAAGCAGGTGTTCACCGCCTGATCCGTATCAGTCCCTTTGACGCAAACGCACGCCGCCACACTTCATTCAGTTCGGTTTTTATATTTCCTGTCCTTGATGATACGATTAAAGTTGATATCAGACCGGAAGACCTTCGTGTAGATACATACCGTTCAGGCGGTAAGGGAGGTCAGCACGTTAATAAGACTGATTCTGCAGTTCGTTTTACTCACTTGCCGACAGGTATCGTTGTTCAGTGTGATTCTGAGCGAAGCCAGCTGATGAACCGTGCGACTGCCATGAGTATTTTGAAGGCTAAACTGTACCAGCACTACAAGGAAGAAAAAGAAAAAGAAAACGCAAAATTCGGTGCCGAAAAAAAAGATATTTCCTGGGGTAACCAGATACGGACTTATGTGTTTCAACCATATACGATGGTTAAAGACCACCGCACAAAATATGAAGTCGGTAATATTCAATCGGTTATGGACGGGGACATTGATCCGTTTATCGACGCCTATCTGCACGCACAGTGGCAGGGGCTTCCTGTAGGCGGTGACGACAGCGACGAAGAGATGTAATGAAGCACTCTGTCAGATTTTTTATTTTGAGTTTGATTTTCTCTTTCTGCGGTTCTGCGTATTCTGCAACAACTGCCTCTTCAGGCTGGACCCTGGGCAGTATGGAGTTTTCGTATAAGCAGCAGGGAAAGACCGATTCAAAATCAAAAATCACTCAGGTTTTGCCGCAGCTGATTCTTGAACAGATTGCAGACAACTCACTGCGCCTGATTTCTCCCCAGGAGGATCTGGACAGACAGCTTTATGAACTTCAAACTGAACGCCTTTCACTTTTTTTACAGCTTTCGAAAGAAAACAAAACCCGCGATGCCCTCGTTCTTTCAAAGGACAATCCGCGCGCTTTAAGAAAAGCAATTATCGAAAGTGAAGAAAAAATTGCAGATATTAAGGCAAAAATTGACGAAAACCTCTTAAAAAAGGACGAAATCACAAAAAAATACGAAAAAAAGATAAATCCCCCGAAAGAGGAAGAAAAGAATGAAGAAAAACACGGCTTTGCACCGTTCCCGTTTCCTTTCTTCCGGGAAGAAGAAGACAAGCCTGTTTCGGAGACCGTAAGCCTGTATAAAAATGACAGTTCGGCTCTGTTTTCGCCTTCCGAAAATGCAAAAACTGAAGGAATTTCAAGTTATACCTTTGAAAAGGAAGTTACAAACGCCAAAATAAACGGCCTTTTGACAGGTGACATTCTGATTTTTGGAGATTATGCTTCAGTTACTGTAAATCTATATGTTTTTCCGGGTGCAAAATGCACGGGAACCGTTACAGAAGTCGGAAACACTTCTGACCTGATTGCAATCGCACAGTCTGTTGTCAGAAACTTAACTCCAAAAATTGCAAACTCGCTCCCTGTAAGAATCCGTTTTGACATTAAGCCTGAAGAAGCAGCCCGGACTGCCGTTGTAAGCGTTGACGGGGTTGTAATTCCATCAGAAAAAGATTTAATCATCGACGCTGGAATTCATTCAATTACAATCGGGGCAAAAAATTATGACAGCCAGTCAATTACATACCAGTTTTCCGGCGAAGAACTTTTTACTGTAAGAACTACTTTAAAACCCCTTGTCAGCGGAACTTTGAACATCCGTCTGAAAAAACTCAAGGACGGTATTTTTTACTTTAACGGTAACGAAAGTGCTCCTGTTGACGGCCAGAATATGTATGCGACCGCGTCAGTAAACGGAAAGACAATTCTCGGTAAGTTTACGCGGACAGAAGATAATGAAAGTGCATTCATTCTTATTCCGGAAAGCATTGCAAAAGACGCCGGTCATCTTGTTGTAAATGCAAAACCGTACGACAGGGCAAAAAATATTGATAAAAGACGCCGCCGTATGTACACGGCTTACAGTGCGTTGATCTGTTCGCTTCCGGCAACTTTTTTCTGTGTCGGAAACTTTAATTCAGCCACAAATGCCTACAACGCAGACCGTGGAACTTATGAGGACGCCCTCAGCTGGCAGAAGCGCGCATATGCTTCTATCGGAGTTTCCTGCGTAGCAGGCGGATGGTTTGTTTTTGAAATGGTAAGATATCTCTTTGCTGCAAACGAAGTATTGCCGGCAAGTGCAAAACCGGATAAATCATATAAGGAAGACCGCTAGGGCGGAATTTTTACGGAGGATAAAATGGCAGGATTTTTTGCAAATAAATTAAAGGAATTATTCAGTTCTTCAAAAATCGACTCAGAATTATTTGAAGACATGACAGATATACTCGTTGAAGGCGATGTCGGGGCAAAACTTGCTTTTTCAATTTCTGATGAACTTGAACAAACCTGCAGAGAACAGAAAATCACCGACCAGGAAAAAATCGTAGACCTTCTCCAGGAAAAACTTCTTGAAATGGCAAAGGCTGTTAATTTTACTCCGGTTGAAGGAAAAACAAATATTTTCATGCTCCTTGGTGTAAACGGAGTTGGAAAGACGACTACTGCGGCAAAGATTGCATATTATTACAAAGAAAAAGGAAACAATGTAATTATGGCCGCAGCAGATACCTTCCGTGCCGCAGCAGAAGAACAGCTTCAGATGCATGGACGCAACCTTGATATCCGTGTTGTAGCCCATCAGCATGGAAGTGATCCGAGTGCGGTTGTTTTTGATGCAGCAGACGCGTGCCGTGCAAATGGCGGCGGCCTTGTAATTGCCGACACTGCAGGACGCCTGCACAACAAAGAAAACCTTGTAAAAGAACTCCAGAAAATCGACAGAATTGCCCGACAGAAGGCGGATGAGGGCTGTTATAAAAAAATTCTCGTAATCGACGGAACAACCGGTCAGAACGCAGTACGCCAGGCAGAAGTTTTTAACGAAGCGGTGAGCCTTGATGGAGTTGTAATTACAAAATACGATTCAACTGCAAAGGGCGGAATGATTTATTCAATTTATAATGAATTAAAAATTCCTGCAGTATTTGTCTGCACGGGAGAAAAATATCCAGACATCAAACTTTTTGATCCTCTTGAATACACAAAAACTTTCCTTGGACGGTAAAATTGAGAGATAAAAAGTCAAAAACTACTGCGCTTTTATGTGCATTGTTTTTTGTTTTTACAGCTGAAATTTTCTCTTATTCGTATGAATTTTCATCAGGCCCACTGTCAGAATTCTTTTTTGATCTGACCTGCGGCACAGTTACAGGAATTTACAAAGATTCGTCCCTTGAACAGTTCAGGCCGCTTACAAAAGAGGGCGCCGGATTTTTGATGATACCGTTTATGACAGAAAACGGGTGCAGGCGTTTGTATGAATTTATTTATCCTCAAAAACTCGGTGTAATTGAATCTGTATGCGAGGTTGACGATTTAAGTATTGCTCCCGCAGAAACTCTTTCTCCAATCGATGTAATTCTTCTTTACTGGAACTCACAGAACCAGAAGGACATTGCCGATGGAACCGACATTCTTTCCATGCTCGAAGGCTCAAGCGATGACGCAGGTGCTGAGGGGAATCAGAAAAAAGAGCCTGTTGAAGTTATAAATGTTGACAGGGAAGGCGGCTTACGAAAATACAGTTTTGACGGCGAACAGGTAAGTTTTCAGTCTTTTAATGAATTCAACGTGTTTGTGAATGCGGCCGACGACAAGGTTACACGCGAGTTTTATGATTCAAACTGGAATCTTGCAAAAAAAGAGATTTACAACAATCCGGCCAGAACAAGCCAGTTAAAGCTTAAAAAAAGTATAGGATACTTTTATGACGGGGACCAGAAACTTCAGAGTACGACTGAAGAAAATAAAGAAGACATGACCCGGATTCTAACTGAATATAATTCAATTAAAAAGCCTGTTTTGTCTGACGGTATTGTTTACAAAGAAATCACCCGAACCCCGAAAGAAATCGAAAACAATAAACCGGTTCAATACCGTGAGCTTCCTTCGTTTAAAAAGCAGTGGGTTTATGATGAACAGAACCGCCTTGTTGAATTCAATTCGGAGACCTATACATTTACTGATGAAAAGTTCAAAAAGAAAGAAGTTTCTTACAAAAAATACGAGTATCAGTATGATAAACTGTCAGAAAATCCGGATACTTATTACTACGAAGAAAACAAACTCCGCGTAAAAACCGAATATAAAAGCCAGACTTCTTATAATGAAACACTTTATTTTGACGAAGGTTTTTCTGTTCTGACACAGTATGAAGACGGCTTTAAAACGCTCGAAGTTATTTACGCAAACGATGTTGAATTGAGGCGAAAAACCTTTGATAAGCCTTCGGCAGCGCCTGTGACCGGAGAATCATCAGCGCCCAAGGAAATACCTGCTGAACCGGAGGCGGCATCTGAGTCTGTTGATGCAAAAGAGGAGGAACCAGTTGAAGAATAACTTTTTTTCAAATTTCAAATGGGTTCTCTTTGTGTCGCGCCGTTTTGCCCGTGTTGACAGGACCGGCCGGTCAAAGATAAACGCCTTCCTCGCATCCCTTGGAATTTGCCTCGGTGTAATGACTTTGATTACAGTTATTTCCGTAATGAACGGCTTTCAGATGAGCTTTATTGATTCAATTATGGAAGTATCTTCATACCATATCCGCGCAGAAGGGCTTACCATGGAAAGCGCGGCTGACTTTCAGATGTACTGCGATAAAGATGACCAGATTGTCAGTGCAAGCCCGTTTTACGAAGCCCAGTCATTGATGACAGGTGCGCGTACCAGCCAGGCGGCCTGCCTTATCCGTGCCGTTCCTAAAAACATGATGGAACGCGACAAAGGTTTTAAAAAAGAAGCAAATATCTGGGCGGGTGAGTTTAATCTGGAGCAGGATGACTCTATTGTCCTCGGCACGGAACTTGCCCGCAGACTTGGTGTTACTATCGGAAAAGAGGTTAATCTTTTTGCTCTTTCCGGCGGCAACGATGTTGAACTTTTATCTGGTGACAGAAAGTTTACCGTAACCGGAATGGTCAGAACAGGTTATGCTGATATTAATTCGAGTTTTGCTTTTATAAGCCTCGATGATGGGGCCAGGTATCTTGGTAAGGACGCCAAACTGATTTACGGACTTAAGCTTAAAAAGACAGATCTCGACTCAAAGGTGATTGCCCGGCTCAAAAATGATTTTCCTGACTTACATTTTGAGTCCTGGAAAGAATACAATAAATCCTTTTTCAGTACCCTCAGAATTGAAAAGAATATGCTTCTTCTTTTAGTGCTTATCATTTTTATCGTTGTAGCAATAAACATCTTTAACGGCATGCGCCGGATGGTTTTTGAAAAGCGCGAAGAAATTGCGGTTTTGAGCGCATACGGCGGAAAGAAAAATCTTATTCAATCGATATTTATTACACAGGGCTTTTTAACCGGAGTAAAGGGTGCCTTACCGGGCCTTGCCCTCGGGCTTCTTTTGAGCGTACAAATGCCAAGAATATTTATCATTATGTCTAATATTGTATACTATAGCCAGCTTTTTATGCTCAAACTGCTTAATCCTGCTGACGCGCACTTTGTCAGACCTAATTCAACCTATATGTTTTATGCAAATATCCCCCCAAGAATCTTTGCGGGAGAAGTTCTTTTGATAACTGTTTTCGGTGTATTTTCTGCGCTTTTTGCAAGTTATGTTGCAAGCAGAAATGTACTCAGGCTTACAGTTTCGGAGGTTATGAGAGATGAGTGACATTATTATTTCGATAAAAGATTTACGCAAAACCTACAGGACAGAAAGCGAGTCTCTTACAATCCTCAATGATCTGAGCATTGATATTGAAAGGGGCAAAAAAATCGTAATCGCAGGCGAAAGCGGAAGCGGTAAAAGTACCTTTTTGAACATCGTCGGCGCCCTCGATAACGCCAGTGCAGGTTCCATCATCGTAGGTCCTTACAACGTAGGCCAGATGGACGAAGAAGACGCTGCCGAATACAGAAATAAGTTTCTGGGGCTCATCTTTCAGTTCCATTATCTTTTAAAGGATTTTACCGCCCTCGAAAACGTATATCTTCCGGCCTTTATGGCAGGTGTAAATAAAAAAGAAGCCGAACAAAAGGCCCTTAAACTCCTGGACGATGTAGGACTTTCTTCGCGCATAAATCACCTGCCGTCAGAGCTTTCCGGCGGCGAGCGTCAGAGGGTTGCAGTGGCACGCGCCTTAATCAATGACCCGCAGGTTATTCTTGCCGACGAGCCGACAGGAAACCTTGACCCTGCCAACGCCGTAATGATAGGGGACCTGCTTTTTTCTATGGCAGATAAATACCAGAAAACCCTGCTTCTCGTAACCCATGATATGAACCTTGCCTCAAAGGGGGATAAAATTTATTCAATCAAGGAAGGCCGGCTGAATGAATTTTAAGGCATCTTCTCTTTTTGCTTTCAGAATGCTTTTTCCCCGTACCGGTAAAAAATCCAACGCAAGAAGAAGCCTTGTCGGTGCATTTTTGTGTATCGCAATAAGCCTTGTTCCGCTTGTTATGGTTTTAACCGTATCCAACGGAATGATAAAGGGTATGACTGACCGCATGATCGGGCTTTCAAGCTCGCATCTTTGCTGTGTCCTGCATCCTGATATCGATGAAGCAAAAAGTTCAGCGTCTCTGGTTGAATTATCAAAATCTGTTTCTAAGGTTGACGGCGTAGTAAACGTTTATCCTGAGATTTCTTCGGTTGCTCTTGCCGCAGGTAAAAAAGGCCGCAGCGGAGCCCAGGTGCGCGGAGTTCAGGCAGACATTTTTACAAAAAATCCTTCATTCCGCGATTTTTTTGAGTGCGAAGGAACTCCGGATTTATCAAAACCGAATAATGCGGTAATCGGAAAAAAACTCGCTTCTGATTTGAATATAAAGGTCGGTGACGACATCAGGCTAATCAGTACAAGACAGCTTCCGTCGGGAAAGGTAATTCCAAAGATTACAAAGTTTAAGGTAACTGCGACAGTTTCTTCAGGTTACCAGGAACTTGATTCCCTTTGGTTTTTTATTCCTCTGGAAAAGGCGTATTCAATTTTGCCGCTTAGAAGCAGTCAGATAATGATTGGAATTGAAACTACCGACGCCTTTTCGTACGAACTTGAAAAAACTCTTTCTCTTGTTGAAAGGGAAGTTCCAAATTTTACAAGGGTCTACCGCTGGAAAGAATTGAATACAGTTCAATACGAAAATTTTTCTTCAACCCAGATGATGCTCCTGTTTATAATGCTTCTGATTGTTCTTGTTGCAAGCGTAAATATTTCCAGCGCCCTTGTAATGCTTGTAATGGAGAGGCGTAAGGAAATTGCAATTTTAAAAAGCCTTGGAGCAACATCAAACGGCATTACGGCTGCATTTTTGATTACAGGCCTCATTACAGGTTCCCTCGGAGTCTTTGCCGGAATCCCTGTCGGACTTCTGGCTGCTGTAAATTTTGATTATATAATAAGTTTTTTTGAAAAAGTATTTAACTTTTTAATTGAATTTGTGTATCTTTTATTAGGAATCGGAACCTATGACGGACAGTTCCATCTGCTGGATCCGGCTTTCTATCTGCAGAAAATTCCGCTTTCAATTCCGCTGACAGAGCTGATTATTATCGGGGCAGGTACTTTGATTTTGTCCCTTCTTGTCAGCGCTCTGCCTTCGATTAAGGCCGGTAAAGAAAAACCTAACGAAACTCTTCGCAAAGTTTAGTTTTTAAAGTTATACTGTTTACGTGGGGGTGTTTATGAATTATGGAGAAAATCTCGTTTGTCCCGCTTGCGGAACAAGCCTCAATTCAATAAAAAGTACTTTAAAAGTCGGATGCCCCGAATGCTATGCAAGTTTTGATTCATACATCAGGGATATCCTCAAAGACTTTGGTGTAAATTCAACTTATACCGGACAGTTACCAAAAAAACTTCCTCGTTTTAGAAATGTTCTGACTGACAGAATTCTGATTCAGAACAAGTTGCAGGAGTCTTTAAAAAACGAAGACTACGAAAAAGCCGCCTTTTACCGTGACTACCTCAGGGCTATAGAAAAGTCTCCTGTCCAGGGCAGTGACGATGTATGCTAAAAAGTTCCTGCAGCGCGCATTCGTGCAGCGCCGCTTTTTTAATGGAGGATTATTCTGTCTGAACTCAATCTTACTGACAATCTTTTTGAATGGTACAGCTACAAAGGTAATTTTGACGATGTAGTTGTTTCTACCAGGGCAAGACTTGTCAGAAATCTCGCAGACTTTCCTTTTCCTCAGAAAATAAAAACTGAAGACGCAGTGAGGGTTCAGACCCTCGTCTTTGACGCCTTTGCAAAAAAAACTGACTTTTATCAGACTAATTCGATTCCAAGCCTCATGACGTTAGGTTTTAATCTTTTTATGGAACGGGGGATGATAAAGGAATCCGTAAACAACGCACCTGCCGGCGGAATCGTGCAGTGTCTAGACGGCAACAAATCCAACATGGGCTTTATCGCAACCGTAAACGACCGCGACCATATCCGGATTTCATGCACAAACGCAGGACTTGATATTGAGGGTGCATATAAAAAATGCCATGAAGCAGATCTTGAACTCCAGCAGTATCTTCAGTTTGCAGCCAGCACCGAATACGGGTATTTAACATCAAACATAAAAGACAGCGGAACAGGACTCAAGTTAACTGCAATGGTTCATCTGCCTTCTACGGCCTTCCTTGAACAGTTGCCGCCCCTTGTAGAGGCCCTTCAGAAAAAAAATATTGAACTCAAATACGGATTCGGACCAAACTCAGATTCAAAATTCGGTTTTAGTGCAGGCTCATTTTTTATTGCTTCTACGACTATCAGCAGTGTCGGAAACGAAGCAGAGCAACGAACCCTTTTTGCCGAAGCCCTTAATTTTATCATGCAGACCGAGCTCCAGAACAGAAAACTTGTCATAGAAAACCACATGACACGGGCAAAGGATATAATCTTTAAGTGTTTTGCAAGCACAAAAATCGGCTACCTGTGCACCAACCGGGAAGCACTTTCGATTGTGTCAGGGCTGCGCTGGGGCTTAAACCTTGGTTTATTCAATAATTTAACTTATCATCAGATTATGACGATTTATTACCGTGTGCAGGACGCAAAATTAAAATTTGTTCTAAGCAACGGTCAGTTTACTTTTCCGCAGGATATCGCAAAGGACCGTTCCCTGCAGGAACAGTTTATGCGTATGAAACTGATTCGTAATACGTTTGAACATATTCAAGTTTGTGAGTAAAATATATGGGTATGAAAACAATTTCTCCACTTTTACAGAAATTATTAATCATCGCTCAGGAAGAGGGCCGTAAATGCGGTTCCGTTGAGCTTTTGCCTGAACACGTTCTTCTTGCCATGATAAAAAGTTCTGAAGGCCTCGGCTTTATAACCTTAAAAGAATTGAATCTTAATATCCTGCCATTGCAGGTCATGATAGAAAAAAACTTTTCGGCAAATCCTAACCGCGACACCCAGGTTTCTGAGCTTCCTCCGTCAATCCGTCTGAGGGCCTTAATCGATGTTGCCGCAATGGAAGCAAATGCCCTCCGTAACGAATACGTCGGAACCGAGCACATCCTTATCGCTTCATCCCGCGAAGAAGACAGCACCTCCCACAAGTTTTTCAGTCGCGCAGGTATTTCTTCAGAAGATATCCGCAATGCTGTCAGAACTGTTCAAAGTCATTTTACTTCAAGCTATTTCTTTGCAAAACAGGCAAATAAAAATCCAAAATTCACACAGGCAGGTCAGGGACCGATGATTCCGGCACAGGGGCCTTTTGAACGACGCCGCCAGAACGCATCATTCCTTGCCGAATACAGCCGTGATCTTACAGCACTCAGCCGCGAAGGAAAACTTGATCCTGTCGTAGGACGCGAAAAAGAATTAAAGAGACTTGTTCAGATTTTAAGCCGCCGCACAAAAAACAATCCTGTTCTGGTCGGTGAGCCTGGCGTTGGAAAAACTGCCGTTGTAGAAGCACTTGCACAGAAAATCGCTCAGGGCCAGGTTCCTTACTACCTTTTGAAAAAGCGTATTCTGAGCCTGGATCTTGCAGCTCTTGTTGCAGGAACAAAATACCGCGGTGAGTTTGAAGACCGCATGAAGAGAATGATGAAAGAAATCCGCGAAGACGGAAATATCATTATCTTTATTGACGAACTGCATACAATCATCGGAGCAGGCGGACCGGAAGGGGCAATGGATGCTTCCAACATCTTAAAGCCGGCCCTCAGCCGTGGAGAAATTCAGATTGTTGGTGCTACAACTTTAAAAGAATACCGCAAATACTTTGAAAAGGACTCAGCCCTCGAACGCCGTTTCCAGGTTATAAAAGTTGATGAACCTGACGTAAAGGATACTGAGGCAATTTTGAACGGACTTAAAGGCAAATACGAGGAATTCCACGGGGTTATTTATGACGACGATGTAATTCCTTCAATTGTCAAATTTTCAGAGCGCTATATCCCTGAACGCTTTTTGCCGGACAAGGCAATTGATATCCTTGATGAAGCAGGTTCAGCTAAAAAAATCAGCGAAGAAGAACGCCCTCAGGAACTTGCCGACCTTGAAAAGGCTATTGAAAACCTGAGCAACGAAAAGAAAGAACTCGTTGCAACCCAGAATTATGAAAAGGCCGCAGAAGTTCGTGACAAGGTGCGCGACTTAAAACGCAAATTTGATGAATTCAGCACTTACTGGCAGAATCATTCTTCTTTATCAAAAAAACACGTTACCGTTGACGATGTCTGCCAGATAATTTCTTCAATCACAGGCATTCCCCTCGAACAGCTCGATTCAAATGAATCAAGACGTCTCCTTAACATGGAAGATGAACTTCATAAATCTGTTATCGGCCAGGACGAAGCGGTAAAGCTTTTGTCCGGTGCAATCAGACGAAGCCGTTCGGGAGTAAGTTCCGGGGACAGACCAATGGGTTCATTTATTTTCCTTGGACCAACCGGTGTCGGAAAAACACAGCTTGCAAAAACTCTTGCAAAATTCCTTTTTGGAACAGAAGATGCTCTGATTCGTATCGATATGTCTGATTACATGGAAAAACACAATGCGAGCAGACTTGTCGGAGCGCCTCCGGGATATGTAGGTTTTGATGAGGGTGGTGTGCTTACAGAAAAAGTCCGCCGTCACCCGTACAGCGTTGTTCTTCTGGACGAAATTGAAAAGGCTCATCCTGATGTATTCAATCTGCTGCTCCAGCTTCTTGAAGAAGGTGAATTAAGCGATAACCTTGGTCACACTGTAAACTTCAGGAATACTGTCATCATTATGACAAGTAATGCAGGTGCAAGACAGATTACAACAGAACACCGCCTCGGCTTTTCATCTGTTGAAGACGGAACACTTCCTTACACTCAGATTAAAGCAAATGCCCTTGAAGAACTTAAACGCCTCATGAGCCCGGAACTTCTTAACCGTATCGACGATGTGGTTGTATTTGACGCCCTCAACAAACAGCAGATTGCATCGATTTTAAATATCCAGCTGGGTGAACTTACAGACCGCCTTGCTGACAAAAATCTTACAATCAGCGTTACAAAAAAAGGCCGCGAATATTTGATTCAAAACGGATATGAACCGAGCATGGGTGCCCGTCCGATGAGACGAATCATTCAAAAAGAAATTGAAGACCAGCTTTCTTTACTGCTTCTGGAAAACCCGGATCCGCCTTCAAATAATATTG
>JAEENG010000042.1 GCA_016283615.1 Treponema sp. | reverse complement strand
GCAGACGATACAATGAAAAAATACCTGAGCCGGGATTAACAGGATTCAATAAAAATAAGACTTTCCCGTTAAAAAGAACACCCCTGAAACCGGACCAGTACAGTTCAGTTTCAGGGGTGAATTTTATTTAGGGTTTATTACAAACCCTAAAAACGGCGAAGTCAAGGCTTTAAGCGTATGCGTGCCTTGACTCGACGTATTTGTGTGTGTGTTTGTTATTCTTCAATCATGGGAACTTCGAAAAACTCGCCTTCGGCGATTTTCCGAAGCTCCCGACGAGTTTTAATTTCTGATAATAGCAGAAATTAAAACATCGCATTTGCAAAGTTACCTCGAAAAATTGCAATTTTTCGAGGTTCCATTAAAAGATTAGTACTTTGTTCTTGAAGAAATCTGGCCTTCTTTGTTGTTGCGGATTGTATTGTTAGAGAAGCTCATCTTAGCAGTGTTTCCGTTAGCGTCAACACCGTATTTGAGGTTCTTTTCAGCAGTACTGTTCTTGAGAGTGTGGCTTACGCTCTTTTTAGAAGAACCGAGTTTGAATCCGTTTCCATCACCGTTCTTTGTTGTTTTGAGTGATGTGTTGATATAGCCGTTGTATGAAGCTGTACATCCGTCGATTGTTACAGTGTATGGCTGGCTGTAAAGGTCCCATCCGTCGTCTGAGTTGTATTTAGCAATACATTTTACGAATTTGATGTTCTTTCCGCCAGAAAGTTTTGCAGCAAAACCGTCAGCGTTTTCACCGCCGTTAGCTGAGTCATAGTTGTAGTATGATTCACAGCCTGTAACAGTTACGTTGTATGCCTTGTTGTAAACCTGGAGTCCTGAGTCACCGTTTGAAGTGAATTTACAGTAAGAAACTTTGTTGTTACCGCCGTTCTGGAGAACCATACCGCAGTCTTTAGCTTTTGTTACTGTAACTTTTTTGATGTCCCAGTAAGATCCGTTAACTTTTACACCCCATCCTGAGAAAGAAGAACAGTCAAGTGTTTTTCCGTTTCCATCGAATACGATGTACTTGCTTGAACTACCGTTTCTGAGGAGCTGAAGCTGTTTTGTAAGTTTGATGTTTGCTGTCAGTTTGATGGTGTCTCCTGGATTTGCTTTACCTACAGCTGTGTAAAGCGCAGAAGCCGAATTTACAGAGTATGTTGCGCGGTCAGCAGCTCCGTCAACATCTTCCATCGATGAGATGCCTGCACAAGACATCATTGTTGCAGCTACAGCAGTAAGAGCCATAGCTTTGATCATTGTGGTTACTTTCATAATTTGAACCTCACTTTTTTGTATAAACCATCACCGATTGCTGAATTCGAATATAAACTTAAAATAGTCATAAAATAATGGACAAAAACGACATCGTTTTAATCAAAAGTGATTTTTTTAGTGTATTTTGTAAAAATGTGTTCGATAATTAAGATTTTTCAAAAAAGTCTTTAGGATTGTTTTAAGGAAACTGAATTTGATGGCAGAATTTGTAAAAAAATGAGTATAAAATATAAATAAAATGCGGGGTAATGAAGAAAAAATATAATTTTTGTAAAGAATGTTAAAATACGCTAAGAAATTCTATTGAATTTTACAGGTTTGAACTAAAAAGCAGTCGGAAAATAACTTTCCGGCTGCTTTTCAGCAGTTTTAGTATCAGACTGATACCAGTTTACTACTTGTTAGAGATACCTGTAATGCGGTACCACTGATATTTTTTGTTGTTGCTTGATGAACAGTTTGTAACTGACATTCTTGCAGTGTTTCCGTTGCCGTCGTATCCGCAGGCAAGGTTGTGGTGTGCATTACATCCTGAGAGGTAGTGAACTACGCTCTGTCCTGATTTACCAAGTTTAAACCCGTTTCCGTCTCCGTTAGCTGTTGTTCCGCCAGACTGTGTGTAGCCGTTGTATTTAGCTTCACAGTTTACGAAATATACTGAGTATGGCTGGCCATAGAGGTCCCATCCGTCGTCAGAGTTGTAAGCAGCGATACAGCCTTCGAACTTGTTGTTCTTTCCGCCGGAAAGTTTACAAGCGTATCCGTCAGCATTTTCACCGCCGTTCTGTGTGTCGTAGTTATAGTAAGATTCGCACTTGTAGATATAGTTGTCGTGTGAGCTGTTGTAGATCTGAAGTCCTGAATCCTTGTTGTTAAGAGTTTTTACATAGTAAACATAGTTGTAACCACCGCTCTGGAATACGATACCGCAGTCAGGAGCGTTTTTAATTGTCATGTTACAGATGTTCCAGTAAGAACCGTTACATTTAACACCCCATCCTGAAGAAATACCTGAGCAGTCCAGGGTTTTTCCGCAACCGTTGAAGTTGATTTTGCTGCTTGAAGTACCGCTCTTAAGAAGCTGGAGTGTACTTGTCAGCTTGATGTTTGCGCCGAGGTTGATTGTGTCTCCGGCCTTAGCATTGTTAACAGCAGATTTAAGAGCACTTTCTGATGTAACGTTGTAAGTAGTGCGGGCAGCTCCGTCACCATCTTCAATTGCAGAGAGTCCTGCACAAGACATCATCATAGCAGCAGCGGCCACTGCAGCAGCAACAGTCAAAACTTTTGTGATTTTCATTTGATTTCCTCACTTTTTTGGTGTATAAACCCTCTTGAATGATAATATAAAGCAAGTTCTTATATAATAAATTGCACTATACCGACTTCGTTTTAGTTATAGACGTACTTTTTAGCAGAATTTATATTAAAATTAAATAAAATATAACTTTAAGCAGGCTTAAAATAAATTCGTATCTTGAAATAATATGATATTTTGTAAAAATATGTATAAAAACTGTAAGTTTTTGATGCTCTGACAATAAAAAAAATCAAAAAAAATTCAATTTGTGAGAAATTGTAGAAATACCCGTATATTTTGCAAATTTATGCTCATATTTTATATGAATTGAAGGTAATTTTTGGGAATTTTACATACATTCTGTAATAAAAATATAAAAACGGCAGGAACCGCAGAAAATTAACGGTCCTGCCTGAATTAAATTACTGGTTACTTACGCCTGTAATGCGGTACCACTGGTATTTTTTGTTGCTGTATGAAGAACAGCCCGAAATTGACATTGTTGCAGTGTTTCCGTTTCCGTCAAAACCGCATGCAAGGTTGTGGTGTGCAACATCGGAAATAAGTCGGTGGCTTACGTTTGCATAAGCAGAACCCAGTTTAAAGCCGTTACCGTCACCGTTGGTTGTAGTTGTAAGGCTTGAACTGATATAACCGTTATACGCTGCTTCACAGTTGTTGAGTGTTACAGTGTACGGCTGGCTGTAAAGATCCCATCCGTCATCTGAGTTGTATTTTGCGATACAGTAATTGAATTTAATGTTTTTTCCGCCTGAAAGTTTTGCAGCAAAACCGTCTGCGTTTTCTCCGCCGTTTGCTGAGTCGTAGTTATAGTAAGATTCGCATTTTGTAACTGTAACATCGTGTGCAGAGTTGTAAACCTGGAGACCTGAGTCACCGTTGCTCAGGAATTTACAGTACTGTACTTTGTTGTAACCGCCGAGCTGGAATACGAGACCGCAGTCAGGTGCGTTCTGTACTGTAACATTTTTAATGATCCAGTAAGAGCCGTTTACTTTTACGCCCCATCCTGAAGAAATGCCGGAACAGTCGATTGTCTTTCCGTTTCCGTTCAGGGTGATGTACGAACTTGAAGTTCCGCTTGTCAGAATCTGCAGTGTGCTTGACAGCGAAATGTTTGAAGTAAGCGTAATTGTATCGCCGGCAGATGCACTGGAAATTGCAGACTGTAATGCACTGGCAGAAGAAACGCTGTAAGTTGTACGGGCAGCTCCGTCACCATCTTCATTTGCAGAGAGTCCTGCGCAAGACATCATCATTGCGGCAGCAGTCATGGCAGCAGCAATAGTCAAAACTTTTGTGATTTTCATTTGAAATCCTCACTTTTGTGGTGTATAAACCCTCTTGATTGCAAATATAAAGCAAGTTCTTATATAAAAAATTGCAATATACCGACTTCGTTTTTATCCTTTGCGTACTTTTTAGCAGAAATTATATTAAAATTGAATAAAATATAACTTTAATTAGGGTGAATTCGAATTCGTATTTTGGAATAATGTGATAATTTATAAAAATATGTATAAATATTGTAAGTTTATGAGGCTTTTGCAATGAAAAAATTCATGAAAAATTAAAAATGTTAAAAATTAAAGAAAATTTTAAGAAAAGTGCTAAAATATACTCATAAAAACAGCGGATTGAATTAAATTTGCGGGAAAAATTATAAAATACTTAAGAAAATCTTAAAAAAATAGCCCTCATTGTCGCAGAACTGCGAATTCATTATAATTCTGCCCATGTCTTTTTATGATTCATTTGATGTAGCCGTAATCGGCGGTGGCCACGCAGGAACCGAAGCATGTTTAGCCTGCGCCAGAATGGGCCTAAAAACTCTTTTAATTACCCAGACTCCGGACGCAATTGCCCGCATGAGCTGCAACCCTTCTATCGGAGGAATTGCCAAAGGAAACATTGTCCGAGAAATTGACGCACTCGGCGGCGAAATGGGTCATTTAATCGATAAATCAATGATTCAGTTCCGCATGTTGAATAAGAGCCGCGGTCCTGCCGTTCAGGCACCGAGAAGCCAGGCCGACAAAATCGTTTATTCACAGATTGCAAGACAGACTATTGAAACAACTCCAAACCTGCATACACTGCTCGACACCGTAGTTGATATTTTAACCACGGCAAGTTCAACTGATTTGCCGCCTGACTCAGAAACAAAGGCTGAGAAGGGCACAATTCCTGGGGAAGTGCGTTCTACAAAACTGACTGAAGCAGCCGCTTCCGGAAAAAGACAGAAGGTAACGGCCGTTGTAACTGAGCGGGGACGAATCATTCCTGTACGCGCAGTGGTTTTGACTACCGGAACATTCCTCGGCGGACGCATTTTTATCGGTGAATATGATGCACCGTGCGGACGCCTCGGAGAAGCAGGTGCTTTTGGGCTCACATACAGCCTGAACAGACTCGGCTTTACTACAGGCCGTCTCAAAACCGGAACTCCGCCACGCATTCTGCGCCATACAGTTGATTTTTCTAAGGCAGAAGTTCAGCCCGGAGATGAGGAAGTAATTCCATTCAGTTTTGAAACAGAAAAAATTGACCGTCCTATGGTGGACTGCCATCTGGTTTACACAAATCAGGAAACACATAAAATTATCCGCGACAATATCGGCCGCTCTCCATTGTATTCCGGCAAAATCAGCGGAATCGGACCGCGCTACTGTCCTTCTATAGAAGACAAGGTTATGCGTTTTGCCGACCGCGAACGCCATCAGCTTTTTGTTGAACCTGAAAGTCTTCTGACTGACGAAATTTATCTGAACGGTTTGTCATCAAGCCTTCCGGAAGAAGTTCAGGACGCATTTCTGCGCACAATTCCGGGCTTTGAAAACTGTACGGTAAGCCGTCCGGGTTACGCTGTTGAATATGACTATGTCGAACCGACCCAGCTTTACCCGAGTCTTGAAACCAAGCGTGTAGCAGGTCTGTTTGACGCAGGCCAGATTAACGGAACTTCTGGTTACGAAGAGGCTGCCGGCCAGGGACTCGTTGCCGGTATCAACGCCGGCCTGTACGCGCGCGCCCACCAGAAATTATGCGGTCCGCTCTGTTCGGCCGCCCCGGGAATGGGTCAGGCTCCTGCAAGTGCTGAACCAGGCTGTTTTATGAATAAATCTCGCATGAGCGAAGAAGAACTTGAACAGTTTGCAAAAATCTCTGCTGCAGAAACCACTGCAATCAATCAGGCACTCCACAAGTGTCAGAGCGATGCGGGTTACGATAAATTCAATTCAATTCCTGAATGGGAACCTCTGATTATCGGCCGTGATGAAGCGTACATCGGCGTTTTGATTGACGACCTTGTAACCCTGGGCACAAAAGAGCCGTACCGTATGTTTACCGCCCGCGCTGAATACCGTCTTAAACTGCGCCACGATACTGCAGACCGCCGTCTGAGCGAAAAGGCATTTAATGTGGGATTAAAATCTCTTGAACAGATAGAAAAAGTGCGCTCAAAATACGCCCTCGTAGACGAAGCGCTTGCAATCCTGCTCAAAAAGGCAGATGCAGAAAATCCGGGCCTGCCGGAAGCTGTCTGGGAAGAAGCACAGAAAGAATTCAAGTATAAGTATTATATCGAAAAACAGGATGCGCGGGTTGCAAAAATGCACCGTATGGAAAACCACCGCATTCCAATGGACTTTGATTACGGCTCAATTCCGGCGCTGAGTGCAGAAAGCCGTGCCAAGTTGGAAAAAGTACGCCCGCTGACACTCGGACAGGCCAGCCGCATCAGCGGAATCAGAAACTCTGACATCATGCTGCTGATGGTGTATCTGTAGGCTCAAAAAAAAACGGGCTGCACTTCACACACTGCAACCCGTTCTGCTTAGAATAAAGTCTTAACTTCCTCTGCAGTAAAGACGCCTGTGTTGCACAGGTCGGCCGCAAACTGACTCAGTGATTTATTCAATAGAAGAACGCTTTCTGTTCCGGCTTTTACGCTGATTCCTGCGTCGAGGAATGTGCGCACGTATCCGGCCTTCTGTTCCATGTCCATTTTCTGCTCGCCGAGGCAGAGGTTTGGAGTAACAACAACAGAAATATTATTGTCTTTCATAAAACTGATGGCGCGCGGATCTTTTGCCGCAGATTCTCCCTGAATTACTACATCAGGTACAAATGTGCGCAGAAGGTTCATGTAAGCGTCAGAAGATTTTATGTAAGAAGCTGCAATTTCGGTTGTAAGATTGTGATCCTTGGCTGTTGTTACAAAACTTGCAAAGCGCTGCGGAGTTTTGAACATCATGTCACCGTACATGTAAATGCCTGTAAAAAGTCCGCTGCCGAGAAGGGAAGAGGCAATTGCAAAGGTAGACATTTCCATATTGTCTGTATCGATTGCAAGAATCGGGTCGATTTGAATGCGGCCCGAAAACTTTTTGAATACTGATTCAATTACACTGACAAAATTCTCAGGTGTATCACATGCCTTCATCAGAAGATTGTTGAATGTTGCGGTAATTTTTGTACATTTGTCGGCTTCGGCTTCGTTGAGCGAAAGCGTAAGAAGGTTTGCAATATCAGCTTCGGTTTCTACACGGGTCTGTGTGTATTCTTTTACTGCCTTTGCAAGTTCCGGGCCGGCTGCCGAACCGTCCTGAGGAAAGTCCGGAACGTAGAATCCTGCCCACATTACATAGGTAGGGTAGCGCATGCCCAGGTCGAGATTATTGTGGGCGTCGGATTTTGAAAGCCTGATAAAGTCTTCGATAGTTGTCATGACTTCTATTCAACCTTCCATGCATTTTCTACTGATTTGATGGCTGCTTCTTTTTCTTTGTCAGAAAGGAACGAAGCCTTAAAACTGTTGATTACAACCTGTTTGAGTTCGTCCATCTTGAATTTCATGGATTTGTGGAGATTCCAGTATTCGTCCAGTAATTCAACGCCAAAGAAAAGCGGGTCGTCAGTATTTAATGTAACAAGCATTCCGCGGTCAAAGAACGGGCGGAACGGATGTTCGGCGAGTGTCTTTACATATTTTTTGGTAAATACATTACTTGTAGGTGCAACTTCGAACGGAATCTGTTCTTTAACACATTTGTCCATGAGTTTTTCGTCCTGGATTGCGCTGATTCCGTGACCGATGCGTTCTGAGCGGCACAATTCGAGCGCGTCCCAGATTGACTGAGGTCCAACGTCTTCGCCGGCGTGTGCTACAGCATGGAATCCTTCTTTAAGTGCGCGTTCAAAAACAGGCGCAAAGTCTTTTGAAGGGCCTTTTGATTCGGCTCCGCCGAGACCGATTCCGATAAATCCGTCAAACTTATTTGCAAGGAACATATCGAGGTTTTTAGAAGCGTTTTCGAGGCCGAATGTGCGGCTTACGTCGCCTAAAAGCCAGACTGTGATTCCTGTTTCTTTCTTGATTTTTTTGAGGTTCTTTTCAAAGTTCTTTGTCATTTCTTCGTATGAAAAACCTTTTTTGATAAACGAAGACGGAGCAAAGAAAGCTTCGCAGTGTGTAATGCCGTTGCGTACGAGATAGTTTTTAAGGTCGTCAAAAACGAGGTCAAAATCACTTACTTCTGTAAAAAGATTCTGAACTTCGATGAATGCGGCGATAAAACCGTTCAAATCAGAGTAGTTGAACAGTTCTTTGAGAGCTTTTTCGGAAAACTTTTTTCCGTTCTTTTTGAGGTATAACTTTTTAATCGAATCGCGGCTGATGACAGCTTCGATATGGATGTGAAGCTCTGCTTTTGGGACGGTTTTTAAAAAAGAATAAAACTCTGACTTATTCATTTTAACTTTCCTTACAAACAATTTGGTTTTTCATCTACTTTTATCGGCAGAAATACCCGTTTACTTGAGGTTTTTCTCCAGTTCGCTGACGATGGCTTCAAAACTGTCCAGTGCGCTTTGAACCGGTGCCGTGCCTGTCATATCAACGCCTGCAATCCTGAGGCTTTCGATCGGGTATCTGCTGCCTCCTGATTTAAGGAACTTAAAGTAGTCTTCTCTCTCTTTTTCGCCGCCTTCGGTAATTCGCTTTGCAAGTGCGAGGGCTGCGGAAATTCCCGTTGCGTATTTATAAACGTAAAAGGCGTTGTAGAAGTGCGGAATTCTGAGACCTTCCATATCACTTTCTTCTTCAAACACCATGTCAGGACCAAAATATTGTTCAAGAAGTCTGCGGTACAAATTGCGGAGAACTTCTGCAGAAAGCGGTGAACCGCTTTCTACGAGCTGGTGGGCCTTGAGTTCAAATTCTGCAAACATTGTCTGTCTGTGCAGGGTTGCAAGAATGTCATCTGCGCGCATTGCAAGAAGGTAATTGCGCATCTTGCTGTCCTTTGCGTTTTTAATCAGATAACGGAACAAAAGTTCTTCGTTGGTTGTTGAGGCAACTTCTGCTTCAAATATTGTGTAGTCATAACACATGAACGGATTGTTTGTTTTTGAAAAGTACGAGTGCATTGAGTGACCGCCCTCGTGAATCATTGTAAACACGTCGCGGATTGCATCGTCCTTATAGTTGAGGAGGATGTACGGATAACCTGTATAGGCGCCGCTTGAGAAAGCTCCAGAGCGTTTACCTTTGTTTTCGTAACGGTCAACCCAGCCGTTCAAAAGACCGCCGCACAAAATGTCAGTGTATTCTTTTCCGAGCGGAGCAAGGGCGTTGCGGCAAAGTTCAACGGCGTCTTCGTATGAGGTTTTTGATTCTGCGTCCTTTACGAGCGGAACATAAACATCCCAGTGGCGCAGTTCTTTTACGCCGAGCACCTTTTTTCGCAGGGCGTAGTAGCGGTGAAGTGCCGGAAGATTTTTGTGCACTGTATCAATGAGGTTTGTATAAACGCTTTCGTCTACCTTATTTGAATAAAGGGCGGCCGCAAGGGATGATTTGTAACCGCGGGCACGGGCTGCAAATACATCGTTGTTTACCGAGCCTGTATAAAGGGAAGCGAGGGTATTTTTATTTTCGTAAAATTTTGCGTAGAATTTTTTGTATGCTTCTTCGCGGACTTTTCTGTCCTGGTTACGGAGCAAAAGCGAGAAGGTTGTCTGAGTGAGGGGAATTTCCTTTCCGTCAGCTTTTACACTGCCAAAGGTCATGTCTACATTTGTAAACAGACTGAATGTGTTTTGTGCAGTTGATGCGGCTTCGCTGTTAAGCGAGAGGATGCGCTCTTCCTTTTCGCTCAGGATGTGCGGCTTTTCGTGGAGCATTTTCCGGATAAAGACTTTGTAGTCTGCAAACTCTTTGAGTTCAATCCAGTTTTGAATTTTTGAATCTTCAATGGCCATCAGTTCAGGTGCAAAGAAAGAAGTTTCTGTCATTGCGCCGGCGTAAGCCATTGAAGCACGGCTTTCCCTGTCCTGGGCTGCACTGTCACCTTCGTCGGCTGAGTGCTGGAGGCTTGCATATACGTAAACTGTTTCGATTGTTTTGTTTAATTCTTCGTAGGCTTTTAATGCGCTTAAAAGGGTGTCGCTTGCGGCTCCAAGCCTGCCCTTGAATTCTGCCGCCTTTCTGGCAAGGGGCATGATTTTTGCGAGGTCTTTTTCCCAGTCCCCGTCAGATTTATATAATGTAGAAAGATTCCATTTGTCAGACGCGCTGACTTTGTCTCTTGCAGGAATTTCGTGATTAGCCATGGCTAAAGTATAACGCAAAGAAAAGTGTTTAACAACTTATTCAAATTGAGAGCTTTTAGATAATGGAGTTCTAAAAATAAAATTAAAAACCGGATGTTTTTAAATCAATAAAAACGAATTGTTAATTTGATAATTACCATTACCTGGCTTAAAATTATTATTTGAGGCAATCGGATGAGATTCAGTTTAAACAGATTATTTAAGAATAACAGCAGCAAATCAGTAGCAACATTTATTATCGGCATGCTTGCCATCGGTATCCTTTTATACTCCGGCATGATGTTTATTATTGTACGGTTGAATTTAAATGGCGGTCTTACTGATTATTTTTCCAGATCAATGGAAGATAAGGCGACAATTGTACGCGAAGAAATGCAGTTTTCCCTTGAAGAAGCAGAAAATACAGCAAAATGGATTCAGCAGTATTTTGCGGACAGTTATGAAGAAATCGGCTACGAACGCGCCACAATGAACGCCCTTGCAACTTACGCAAAAGAATTCTTTGACGCAAAAAACATCGTATTCTTCAATAAGTGGGGCATGCAGATTTCCAGCCCCAAATACGGTGTAGTTCCTAAAACCCCGAAAATCCGGAGCGCACTGGAAGGCGAAGAAACAGTCATGTTTGAACGCGCAGGCGACATAATTTTTGGTACAGTAATTTTACCGCTCAAATCGAATGATGAAATTTTCGGTGTCGTAGAAATCCGTGTTCCTCTTTCCAATGATGAACTGCTCAAAACCGTTCCCCAGTACACGGGCTGCGAATTTGCAATCTTCAGTGACGACATTGTTACAATGTCAACGCTTCCGGCATTGCAGGATTCAACAATTACAAATCCTGCATATCTTGAATCAAGTCAGGCCGGAACTCCAGTCATTGTCGCAGAAGAACTTGACGGCCAGAAGTACCTTTCTTACTACTTTCCGCTCAATGACCAGAACGGCGAATATTTGACCACAATTTTAATTGCGCAGAAACTTGATATCGTAACCTCCGTTGCAAGCAAAATTTTTACTCCGTTCTTCGGGGCAATTCTTCTGTTTACAATCCTTCTTCTTGTCGGCTTTACGCTTTTGATTCAATGGAAGGTAAGAAAACCGCTTGCAAAAGTTCATAAGGCTGTTGCAAACCTTTCTTCCGGAGACGCCGACCTTACAGTCCGCCTCAACGAACACGGCGGTGATGAATTTGCCCGCCTGTGTGCAGAAGTAAACAAGTTTATCGCAATGCTCCAGCAGATTATCATCGACTTGAATTACTCACAGCGAACCCTGCAGGTTGTAAGCGACAACCTCGGAACAAATGCCCAGAGTTCAGCGAGTGCTACGGCAGAAATTCTTGCCAATATCGAAAGCGTGCGCAAACAGACAATGAGCCAGAACAAGGCTGTAACAAACACAACGAACGTCCTCGAAAAATCTGCGCAGAGCATGGACATTCTTACAGAAATGATCGGCCGCCAGTCAGACGGTATTTCAAACAGCTCTGCCGCAATCGAACAGATGCTCGGCAATATTTCTGCGGTAAGTGCTTCTTCGCACAAAATGGCAGAAACATTCAAGCAGCTTGAAGGTACAGTTGATAACGGCAATACAAAACTTGCAAGGCTGACCGAAAAAGTTAACCAGATTGCCGAAGAAAGCGAAATGCTTATGCAGGCAAACACGATGATCAGCCGCATTGCTTCCGAAACAAACCTCCTCGCAATGAACGCCGCAATCGAAGCGGCCCACGCGGGAGAAGCCGGAAAGGGATTCAGCGTTGTTGCCGAAGAAATCCGTAAACTTGCCGAAAACTCGGCAGTTCAGTCTAAAAACATTTCGAGCGAACTTAAAGAGATTTCAAATTCAATCCAGGATGTTGTCGGATTGTCACGCGACTCCCAGTCAGCCTTTGTTGATATCGTAGACCAGATAAGTTCAACCGACAGAATTATCAACGAAATTGATAATTCAATGAGCGAACAGGAAATCGCAAGCCGCCAGGTATTTGATTCTCTTGCCGGTATGAAAAACCAGTCACAGGAAGTAAGCGACAAGGGACTCGAAGTTAGCAGGAGTATCCTCGCAGTTACCCAGGATATGAACAGCGTTAACCAGATTTCTAACACAATCCAGGGAAGCATGGACGAAATGTCTACAGGAATGCAGCTCATCGGTGACGGAACACAGGGCGTAAGCGACCTTGCAGGCCGCACAAAAGACAGCGTAGAAGACATGAGCGGCAAACTCAGGCAGTTTAAAGTGTGATTTATAACCAAAAGTTAATTTTAATCTTAAACTTGAGTGTTATAATTAAAGGAAGTTCGGAGCCGCGGAGACGGATGTTCGGACAAGCCCACAAAATTGAATTAAAAGTTTCGGTCTGGAACTGATTATAATTATGAATTCAAAGGTTTGCGGCCGCAGTATGAGCCTGAACCTTTAAGGAGAAGATTTTATGAAAAAAATTATTTGTACAGCACTCGCTGCAATGTTGATGGGTTCAGTATTTGCTGCAACTACAATCAAACTCGGCTACTCAACAGGCGAAAGCGATCCTCGCGGTGTTGCTTCCAAACTTTTTAAGGAAGAAGTAGAAAAGAATTCAAAAGGCTCAATCAAAATTGACATTTACCCGAGCGCAAAACTTGGCAGTGATACAGCTCTTATTGAAGGTGTAATGAACGGTACTGTTGATATGACAGTTTCTTCTGCAGGTAACTTTGCCGTTTACGCAACAAACGTTGGTGTAAGTGCCCTTCCGTTCCTCTTTACTGACTTTAACAAGGCATGGAAATTCATGGACAGTGACATCATTGCAGGTGTAAACAAAGAACTTGAAGCTTCAAACATCGTTGTTCTTGCTCACTATGACAACGGATTCCGCTGCGTAACAACAAGCAATAAAGCCGTTAACAAGGTTGCCGACATGAAAGGCCTTCACATCCGCACACCGTCTAACCAGATTGTAATGGAAACAATGACTGCCCTCGGTGCAAAACCTGAACCTCTCGCATTTGCAGAACTCCCTGCTGCATTGAAGGCAGGAAAGTTTGACTCACAGGAAAACCCGATTCCGGTAATCTACAACAACAAACTTTATGAAGTTCAGAAATACCTTGCAATTACCAACCACAGCTATGACGCTATGCCGCTTGTAATCCGCAAAGACCTGTGGAGCAAATTGAGCGCTTCTGAACAGAAAATCGTAAAGGACGCTGCCCTCAAGGCTCAGAAATTGAACCGCGATATCGTTAAAAAGCAGACAGAAAGCCTTGTTGCAGACCTCAAAAAAGCAGGTATGACTGTAACAAATCCTAACCTTAACGAATTCTCTAAGGCAACAAAGAGCGTTCTCGACGACTTCTCTGCAGTTTACGGCAAGTCATTGATGACAAAGGTTCAGAACTTTACTAAATAAACAATCAGTATGAACTGTTTGACCCCCGCAGATGGCAGAACCTGCGGGGGCATTTTTTTGTCCTATAGAATTAACAGCCGTAAAACGCTATACTTTGATTATGCTAAATCGAAAATCCTTTGCACTTGCCGCACTTGCTTTAGTTTGTGGCATTTTTTTATCCTGTTCATCTTCTCTCGGGTACAGCGTTGTTTTGTGGAATAACCCGGAGATTCCGGTAAACGAAGGTGAAATCGTAAAAGTTTACATCAAATCTAATATTTCTCACGTTTATGTAATTCAGGTGCCTGGAACAAACACAAAGTCAGAAATCCCGCTGTGGCAGCTGACAGAGCCGGCTTCAAAAGGAAAGGCTCATAAGACACTCAGCAGATTCAGTGAATATGCACACACATACGCTTCTGTAAAACTCGACGGACTTCCAATCCGCCAGGAAGCAATCAATACTTCAAAACAGGTTTACCGACTGCGCAAGGGAGAAATAATCCGTGTCCTTTACAAGGGAAGCGGCGCCGCACCGACAAACGGACGCGGAAATCTCCAGGGCGAGTGGCTCCGTGTACTTACAAACGGCGGAACTATGGGCTGGTGTTTTTCTTACAACCTCGACCTTTTTGAACGCATAACCGAAGATATTAATTCGTCAATCGTAAAAGACAGCAAGGAAGAAGAAGTTGACGAAGCAGTAGTAGAAATGTTCTCTAAAAAATGGTACCCGGACTACTACACCGGCATGATTAACAGCGGTCGTTACGACTTGAATTTATTTACTGCAGACTTTGGATTTAGTTTTGGAAACCAGGAAGAAGAACTGCACACTGCCCGGATCAAAAAACAGGGCCTCGAAAAAGCCTGGGATTACAAAAAATTGAATAAAACAGGCGAAGGTGAATACCGCTTTGACGAACTTCAGTTATCTTTGACACGCCGCGGAGCAAACACAATCGTAATTCAATACATGGACACTGACGGCAAAATCAAGGTAGAAACCTTTGTTGCCCTCGAACAGGATATCCAGGAACTTATCAACACAGAAGTTGAGCGCAGAACAGAAGAACTGCGCACTGTGATGAACGCAGGCCCGGTATTCAAAAGTTCAAACTATGGTACGATTGAATTTACTTCGGAGACTACAGCAGAGTGGAACGGCTACGGACTTCTGGTTCCTTCGGTAATCAGCGAGAAAAACGCCGGTGGAATTACAATTTCTGCACTGTATTATCTGGACAACTCGCTCAAAAAGTCTTACGACGGTATTCTGACATTTAAATTTGATTCAATCGAAAGACCGGTTAATTTCTTATACAAAATGACCGGCAACGGCTTACGTCTTGAAGACGCAACAAGAGCCCGCATTAAAGACGGTGTTGTAACTTCGCGTGCTTCAAGTCCGCTCGTAATGTTCTTTGCAAAAAAATAATGGCTTTCGTTCAGTTTTCTAAAGTTTCCCTCGCATTCGGGGACCGCGATATTCTCAAAGATGTCTCTGTAAACCTCGCTAAAGGCAGCAAGGCCGCTCTTACCGGAGCAAACGGAACCGGTAAGTCTACACTCATAAAAGTTATGGCAGGTCTTATAACTCCGGACGGCGGAACACGCACTTTTCAAAAAGATGCAAGAATCGCATACCTTCCTCAAAGCGGCCTGACACATAAAGGATGTACCCTGCGGGAAGAAGCCGACAAGGCCTTTGCAGACGGATATGAGCTTGAAAAAGAGCTGGATTCAATCGGGGATAAATTAAAGGATGGCAGCGGAAATCAGAAAACACTCCTTGAACGCCACGACCAGATAATCAACCTTCTTGAATCGACAGGTTTTAACAGGCGCCGCGTTACTGCCGAACAGATTTTAATCGGTCTTGGTTTTGAACGCAGTGACCTGGACAGAAACTGTGAAGAGTTTTCGGGCGGATGGCAGATGCGTATTGCCCTTGCAAAGGCGCTGATGGTAAATCCTGATATTCTTCTTCTTGATGAACCTACAAACTACCTTGATATCGAGGCCCGCGAATGGCTCGAAAAGTTTTTGAATAATTTTGAAGGCGGTTTTCTGCTTGTAAGCCACGACCGCTACTTTCTGGACCACACAATCAACGAAGTTTACGAATTATTCAACGGCGAACTTCACCGTTATCCGGGCAATTTTTCTCATTACGAAAAGGTCCGCGATGTTGAACTTGAAACTTTAATCAAAGAATACGAAAAACAGCAGGAAGAAATTGCACACCTGCAGGAATTTATCGACCGTTTTGGGGCAAAGGCTACAAAGGCAGCCCAGGCTCAGGAACGACAGAAAATGCTCGATAAAATCCTTGAGCACCAGATTGTAATTCCGGAGTCGCTTAAAAAAATCCACTTTAAGTTTCCGCCAGCACCGCATGCAGGAAGGCTCGTTGCAACAGTGCAGGGCCTTACAAAATCGTATGACGGAGACCGCAAAGTTCTTGATAATCTGGACCTCGTACTCGAAAACGGCGAGAGACTTGTTGTTGCAGGCCACAACGGAGCCGGAAAAACAACCCTCCTCAGAATCATTGCAGGCGATGACAGCAATTTTAGCGGAGAAGTTAAACTCGGTGCGGGCGTAAAAATCGGTTACTTTAGTCAGGATAATGCCGAGCGTTTAAAGGGCAGTCAGACAGTTCTCGAAGCGGTAGAAGAAGATGCTCCGCTTGAGCTTATTCCAAAACTGCGTGACATGCTTGGAGCTTTTTTGTTCCGGGGCGATGACGTATTCAAGAGTCTTGACGTTTTGAGCGGTGGAGAAAAGAGCCGCGTTGCCCTGCTCAAGCTGCTTCTGCGTCCGGTCAATTTTTTGATTCTTGATGAACCTACAAACCACCTGGACATGCATTCCAAGGATGTGCTTTTGAGCGCCCTCAGGGATTTTGGCGGAACTGTTATTTTTGTAAGCCATGACCGCGGTTTTATCGAAGATCTTTCCACCCGTGTTCTTGAACTTAAACCGGGTAAATACAGACTTTTTCCGGGAGACTACAGATACTACATGGAGCGCCTTGAACGGGAAGAAGCAGGTCTTGAGCCGGCAGGCACAGAGCAGAACAGATTGCCTGAAAATAAGGCCGGCGGTGCAGAAGGAAACTCAGCCGAAAAATCCGCCCCTGTTTCTTCGGGAAAGGCTTCCTGGGAAGAGCAGAAAAAGCTCGATGCGCAAAAACGCAAAATGGAACGCGCCGTTACTGCCCTTGAAGAAGAAATTCTTGCAACAGAAGAAAAAAAGACTGTTCTTGAAAACAGCATGGCAAACCCGGATGTGTATTCAAATGCGGTTAAGGCAAAGGCTGTTCAGAAAGAAATAGACGAATTGAATTCAAAACTTGACGAATTAAATAAACAGTGGGAAGAAGCGGCAGAAGCGCTGGAAGCCCTGTAATGGAGGAAGAAAATGAACGTACTGGTTATTGGTGGAGCTGGTTATATCGGAAGCCACGTTGTAAAGGAATTGATGAAAAACGGCCACAAGGTTACAGTTTTTGACAACCTTTCAAGCGGCCTTCGCGAAAACCTCTTTAAAGAAAACGAATTTATTTACGGCAATATTTTAATTGAACGCGATCTCGATGCTGCCTTTGCACGCGGCTTTGATGCATTTGTTCATCTTGCTGCCTTTAAGGCAGCCGGAGAATCGATGGTAAGCCCGGAAAAATATTCAATCAACAACATTACCGGAACCCTCAACATTATGAACGCGGCAACAAAGTACAACTGCAAGATTATGATTTTTTCTTCAAGCGCCGCAACTTTCGGAGAACCGCAGTACCTTCCGATGGACGAAAATCATCCTCAGAACCCGATCAATTATTACGGCTTTACAAAGCTCGAAATCGAACGCTTTATGGACTGGTATGACCAGCTCAAAGGACTCAAGTTTGCAGCCCTCCGTTATTTTAACGCGGCAGGCTACGATGTTGACGGCGTAATCACCGGTCTTGAACAGAAGCCCGAAAACCTTCTTCCACGTGTAATGGAAGCAGCCCTCGGTCAGCGCGAACTCAAAATTTTTGGAACTGACTACGATACACGCGACGGAACCTGTATCCGCGATTATATTCACGTAACTGACCTGGCACGCGCTCATGTTCTTGCACTCGATTACATTTCAAAAAACAATAAAAGTATAAAATTGAATCTTGGAACAGAGAAGGGCACAACCGTAAAAGAAATTATCGAAGCAGCACGCAAAATCACCGGAAAGCCGATTCCGGCAGATGAAGCGCCTCGCCGCCCGGGTGATCCTGCAAGTCTGTATGCAAAATACGATCTTGCAAAAGAACTGCTCGGCTGGGAGCCAAAATACAGCGATGTAGACACCCTTGTCCGCACCACCTGGAATGCCTACACAAAACACAACGCTGTAAACTAAAGCAGTTCTGCCAGCTGCGCTATACTTTCTTTTGTTGTGGCCCAGCTGGTGGCAAAGCGCACGACCGTGTGAGACTCGTCATAGCGTTCCCAGAAGCAAAATACAACTTGCTTTGAAAGGCTCTCCATTTTTTTGTTGTCTAAAATTATAAACTGCTGGTTTGTCGGTGAGTCAATGTAAAATCTGTATCCCTTCTTTTTGAACAAATCCTTTAATTCCATTGCGCGGTCGATCGCGTTCTGGCTGATTTTAAAATAAAGCTGATCCGTAAAAAGAGTGTCAAATTGAATTCCTAAAACCCAGCCCTTGGCAAAAAGTGCTCCATGCTGTTTGACCTGAGTGTCAAAGTGGGCCGGCATGTTTTTCTTTGTAAAAACAAGTGCTTCGCCTAAAAGGGCTCCGGCTTTGGTTCCGCCGATGTAGAAGACGTCGGACAAGTGCGCAATGTCAGAAAGTGTAAAATCGCAGTCAGGGCTTTGAAGGGCATAACCGAGACGCGCTCCGTCGATATAAAGCGGAATATTATTTTTTTTGCAGATATCGCTGAGGGCTTTTAATTCGTTTTTAGAGTATAAAGTTCCGGATTCAGTTGGTTGTGAGATGTAAACCATGCCCGGAAAAACCATGTGTTCGTGGTTTGGGTCAGCGTAAAAACTGTTGATATAGTCCTGGAGTTCTGTTGAATTCATTTTGCCATCGTGTGAAGGCATCGTCAGAACCTTGCGGCCGGTCGCCTCGATGGCGCCCGCTTCGTGCACGGCAACGTGTCCGCTTTGAACTGCAATTACGCCTTCGTAAGGTTTTAGCATTGTGCTGATTACAATCTGATTTGTCTGAGTTCCGCCGGTTAAAAAATATACCTGTGCGCCGCTGCATTTACAGGCCCGGGCAATTTTTTCTTTTGCGCTCTGACAGTATTTGTCCGAGCCGTAGCCTGAAAGCTGTTCAAAATTGGTTTTTGTGAGCGCTTCCAGAATGGATGGATGAGCGCCTTCGGTATAGTCACTTGCAAAATTCAACATAAATTCAATATATATCAAAACCAGCGCAAATCCTAGAACCTTTTTTATTCTTCCACACAAATGGCCTGTGTGATAAAATAAAGTCATGAGTAATTTTGATTTAATTAAAGACAAAATAGATGGTTATCGGGACGAGATGATTGAACTTGAAACCCTTCTCTCGTCAATTCCTGCAATTGCACCGGAAAGCGGCGGTGACGGCGAGACAAAAAAATGCGCTGCTTTAAAGGAATGGCTTTTGAAGGCAGGCTTTAAGGAAAGTCAGTTCAGCATGTACGAAGCTAAAGACAGCCGTGTTTCTTCGGGCGTGCGTCCAAACATGATTTTAACAATTCCTGGAAAAAACGATGACTTTAGCATCTGGGTAATGGCACACATGGATGTAGTTCCGCCGGGAGACTTAAAACTGTGGTCAGGCGATCCCTTTACAGTGCGCTACGACAAAAAAACTGACAGGCTCATCGGACGGGGTGTAGAAGACAACCAGCAGGGACTTACAGCCGGAGTTTTTGCAGCCCTCGCACTTTTGCGCAATAACATCACTCCATCACACACTGTAAAACTTCTGTTTATGGCTGATGAAGAATTTGGCAGCGAGTACGGAATTAAATATCTTGTGCGTGAACACAGCGAATTGTTTAAAAAAGAAGATTTGATTCTGATTCCGGACGGCGGCGACAGCAAAGGCGAAACAATCGAAATTGCCGAAAAAAACATTTTGTGGATGCGCCTGCACACAATCGGAAAGCAGTGCCACGGTTCAACACCGGACATGGGCAAAAACGCTCATCTTGCGGCCTGCGCACTTGCCCTTGAACTGCACGACCTTCAAAATCACTTTAACGAAAGGGACGATTTGTTTGAACCAAATTATTCGACCTTCCAGCCGACTAAGCATGAAGCAAATGTTCAGACGGTAAATATCATTCCGGGCGACGATGTGTTCTACATGGATTGCAGGATTTTGCCGCGTTATACTCTGGATATGGTCCGCGAGGAAGCCAGAAAACGAATCGCAAAAATTGAATCCAGATACGGCGTAAAAATTGAATATTCCGAAGCTCAGGCTGCAGAAAGCCCTGCAACCGATAAAAACGCACCGGTCGTAAAACGGCTCGCCGACGCAATTAAACAGGCCCACGGAATTACTGCCCGCACAATCGGAATCGGCGGCGGTACAGTCGGCGCAGAACTCCGCTGCAAGGGCTACAGCTGTGCAATCTGGTCAACACTCGACGAAGTTTGTCATCAGCCCGACGAGTACTGCTATGTGCGCAATATCGTAAGCGACGCACAGACCCTTACGGCATTGTTCCTGCAGGAGTAGTGCTTTTGCAGGTTACCTTTCCCCGCCTTAGGTATTTTATATTTTCTCTTTATTTGTGTGTCAGCATGCTGGCAGTGCTTTCCTGCCGGACGATGGCCGATTATAACTACCTGCGCATTGATTCTAATTTACAGAAAGGAAAGTACGACGAGGTTCTTGCAGAACTTGAAAGCAATGCCGCGCAGATTTATGGAATTCACGATGATCTGCTTGCTGAGCTTGACCGGGGAATCATCCTGCACTTTAACAAAAATCCGCATGACTCAAACAAGGCGCTGGAGGGGGCCGAAAAGCTTGCCCTCAAATACGAGGCAAAAAGCGTAACCCAGTCAATTGCAAGCAGCGTAACTAACGATACTGTAAAGGATTACGCGGGCGAAGACTTTGAAAACATTTATACCAATATTTTTATGGCGCTCAACTATATTCAATTGAATGAATTTGATGAAGCAATGGTAGAAGTGCGCCGTTTTGACAATAAAATCAAGCAGCTGCGCGCAAAGTACGAAGAAGAAGTGCGGAACCAGGACGGCTCGAGCAAAGATGTAAAAGTCCAGAAACAGTATTCGAGATTTACGGACTCGGCACTTGGCCGCTACCTGAGCATGCTTATGTACAGAACTGGCGGCGACATTGATAATGCGCGGGTCGATTTGCGCTATTTAAAGGATGCGTATTCAAAACAGCAGAGCCTGTATGATTTTGACTGCCCTTCGACTGTTGACGAAGAATTGAACTTTCGCCCGTCAAAAAATGCCGCCACAGCCCGGTTGAATGTACTTGCATTCAGCGGGATGGCGCCTGCAAAAAAAGAAGAAGTTGTCCGCGCATATTACGGGCAGTCAGTCTGGTATAAACTTGCCCTTCCGGTAATGAAAAAAAACGAATCCAAAATCAATAGAATTCAGGTTGTGGCAAAAAACGACAAAACCGGTAGGACTTATCAGAGTGATCTGCAGAAAATTGAATCCCTGGAAAATATCAGTATTGATACATTCGGCCAGGCTTATTCACTTTTGTATACAAAAGCCCTTATCCGCTCGATTGCCCGCGCAGTTACAAACAGCACGTTGAGCACGCTTTCCAATGAAGCTTCCCGCCAGGACAACGCCGGAGCAGCCCTTATTTTAATGACCTTTGACCTTGCCCACAAAATGGCCACCGAACTTGTTGAACGCGCCGATGTCCGCTCATGCCGCTACTTTCCGGCTACAGCGAGCGTAACCGGACTTACTGTTGAATCCGGCACTTACACCGTAACCGTAAATTATTACAACGGCCGGCATCTTCTCTTCAGCGAATCAGGTGCTCAGACAGTTTCTTCCGATACACTCAACCTTGTCGAGTCTTCATGCCTCAGGTAAAAAACAATTTGAATATATAACGGAAGGGTGATAGAATAAATCTATTATGCTCTATTATCTTGGTGGTTTGCTGACTCAGTATTTTGGGCCTGCACGTTTGCTTCAGTCTTATACTGTACTTATTGTTCTTGCATTGTACTCAGGTTTTTTAATTGTACGCTATGCAATGCCTCATTTTTACAAGTTTATGCCTCACGACAGGGGCCGCGAATTTACAGTTAATGCGGAAGCCGCAAAAGGAAAGCCAACCGGATCCGGCGTTTTTTTTATAACCGTTTTTGTTCTTTTAAGCGTTCTCATTGTTCCGCTCGACTGGTTTAAGGTGACTGTCCTGGTTTTGACATGGCTTATGATGCTGACCGGCTACCTTGATGACCGCTCAACTTTGAGCTGGGGCGAATACCGCAAGGCCATCCTGGATCTGATTATCAGTGTGACAGCGTCTGCGCTGCTCGCATTGTATCTGAGCAGAAACGATGCCGACGGAAAAATCTATTTCTGGCTCCCGTTTTTAACTCATAAAATCAGCGTAGCTCCATGGCTTTTTGTTGTAATTTCAACAATCATGCTCTGGACATCTGTTAATACAACAAACTGTACTGACGGCGTAGACGGGTTGAGTTCAACTCTGGTGCTGATTGCACTCCTTGTAATTGGTGTCGTATTCTATTTTATCCTGGGCCACAAAGACATTGCCGCCTACCTCCTTGTTCCACACCTGAACGACGGTGCGGGCTGGGCTGTTATGACATTCTGTCTGGCAGGAGTTTTGATGGGCTACCTCTGGCACAACGCCTTTCCAAGCAAGGCACTTATGGGAGATGCCGGAAGCCGCGCCCTCGGATTTTACATCGGCCTGTGCGTAATGATAAGCGGAAACCCGTTCATGATTCTCGCAACTTCTTCAATCATCTTTGTAAACGGCGGAATGGGCCTGATGAAGGTTTTCTTAAAAAGATTTTTCCATATCAGTATTTTTGCAAATATCAGATTTCCGCTGCACGACCACATGCGCGTAAATCACGGCTGGTCGCCTACACAGGTTTTGATTAAATTCATGATGCTTCAGCTTTTAATCACACTTGCTGTAATTGGAATTCTCTTTAAAATCCGTTAGCGTTTTTTTAAGATGCCCGATGCAAGGTCTTCGTCGGTGCGTTCGCGGATGGCAAAATGTTTCTTTTTGCCGGTTGCAGTCATCGGCAGTTTGTCGATGATTGCAAAGTAACGCGGTCTTTTGTACAGGGACAGCATCGGCGAATTCATGCAGAATTCATTCAATTCATCAATAGTAAGGGTTTTATCGTCTGTAACAACGTAAACTGCTACGGCCTGTCCGCGTGTTTTGTCGTTGACGGCTGTTGCAAGGCAGTCCTTAACTTTGGGATGCTCTTTGATTACGTCTTCTATCTGAGTCGGATAAATATTTTCGCCTGAAACAACAATCATGTCGTCCTTGCGGCCGTAAAATGTTACAACGCAGTCTTTGTCCCAGGTTCCGGTGTCGCCCGTGTACATCCAGCCCTTGTAAAACTTTTCCTTAGTCATTTTTGGGTTGTTGTAGTATGAATATGTGGACTTTGCCGGGCTCTTGATTATGATTTCGCCGATTGCGCTGTTGTCTTGTGCAACAAGTTCGTCAGGCTCAGCTTTTGCGTCTTCATAAATTTTTACGACACGAACTTCATCATCTGTACAGCTTGAACCCACTGAACCTGCCCCTTCGGGAAGGTTGTAAGGCCTTAAGAATGAATTCCAGAAGGTTTCTGTAGTGCCGTAGCCGTTAAAAATGCGCGGGCAGAGCTGAGCCATATATTTTTCGCAGTCTGCTTTTGAAAGCGGAGCGCCCATGGTAACAAGACCTTTCAGAGAAGAAAGATCCTTATTCAATTTTTCCTGGGAACGGCAGAGCATTGCAAGGCTGGCAGGAGCTCCCATCAAAAAAGTAATCTTTAACTGTTCAACCCAGTTTAAAGTGCTCTGGGGCGAAAACTTTCTCATTACAACGGCAGCGGCCCCTGCATAAAAAGTCGGGCACAGGCCGCCGGAGTGACAGCCGCCGCGATGGAACCACGGTGTCATGTTGAGCGTAATGTCGTGCGGATTGAGCGGGTAGTGCATGATAACATCGTGGGCAGAGAGCACTTCGTTGATATCGTTGATTGGAACGCACTTTGGCATGGCAGTTGTTCCGCTCGTGCAGAGGCGGAGAACTTCGTCATAGATGTGCGGCCTGAATTTTACCTGCGGTTCTTCAGTTGAATACGAATCGACCCATGCTGTGTAGCAGGTGTGGCCTTGCGGCAGTTCAACTGAACTTGTATTGTCGGCCATTACAACTCGCTTAACCTTGTGTTTTGCCAGCTTTAATGCCTGTTCGATTACATCTGCAATTGCGGCAGAGTAAATCAAAACCTTTGGTTTGTTAAAATCGATTAAGAGGGCAAATTCACCAGCGGCAAACTTAAAATTGGCGGCAAGAAGAATTGCGCCGATTTTGCGCGGGCCGATATACGAAAAGGCAAATTCCGGGCAGTTAAAAAGGGCAGTCATTACAACATCATTTTTTTTGACGCCGTCGCCGGACAGTGCATTTGCAAGTTTATTTGATTCAAGATTAAGTTCTTTGTACGACCATGTTTTGTTGAATTCAATGTCCATTAGGGCCGGGCGGTCTCCAAAGCGCCTTACATTGCGCATAAAGCCGTTAAGCCAGGTGTATTCGTGTTCAAATGTATCGATAAACATTGAGTCGTCGTACGTGCGTTTCATGAATATAATTTTACTGTGCACGCTAAAAATGTCAATGTTGAATTTGACATTTGCGGGCTTTTTGTCAAAGTGGGGGCGATGGGACACAGATGAACACAGGCCGGCAGTAGCCCAGATAACACGATTTTTAAAACTTTTTTTCTCAGGACTTTGCCGATTTTTGAATTTCTCTATCTATATATACGTTAGAGAGTTTTTGCTCTCGGACAAAAAATATAGGAGATCAGAAATGAATCAGAAACAAACTTTACGGCCTTCCCCTACGGCCATCTTAAACCCGCGCTGTGACATCACGTTTAAGGCAATCTTTACCCAGGGAACAGAAGAGTCAAACTTGGCGTTAAAAGATTTTATCGAATCAATGATTCAAAAAGAGGTTAAGGACCTTACACTTCAGCCGAATGAGCCGCCTGTAGATACATCTTCGGATATGCAGATGACTTTTGATGTAAGCGTTGAATTTAACGACGGCGAAAAGGCAGACATTGAAATTCAAAACAGGAGCGAAGATTACGACTTCGGCGAGCGGGCAGAAATCCAGTCAGCACGATTATTAAATACATCAGCAAAAAAAGGCAGTTCGTGGAATATAGAAAAAGTGTATCAGATTTCAGTGTTGAATTTTGAATATAATAAAGATGACAACAAAACAGTCTCATGGTACACTATGCGTGATAAAGACGGCGGAAAATTAAGTGACCGCCTCAACGTAATTTTTCTTGATTTAGTAAAGGTCAGAAGACTTTTCGGTCAGAAAAACCTTACCAAAGCCGAAAAATGGGGAATGTTTTTCTCATACGCAGATGATGAGAAAAAGCAGGATTATCTTAAAGATATTATCAAAGAGGAGAAAGGCATTATGGCAGCTGAATTCACAGTTTCATACATGAGCGAAGAAGACGCAAACTGGTTCCGTGAAAACTCCCGCTTTATCGGCCAGCGTGACTACAACAGCGGAATGGAAGCCGCCACCCGCCGCGGAGTTGAACAGGGCCTGAAACAGGGCGAAAGAAACAACGCCCTCAAAAATGCAGAAAACTTACTTAAACTGAATCTTTTAACACCGGAACAGATTGCACAGGCTGTAGAACTTCCGCTTGAAGAAGTACTGGAACTCAAAGGAAAGGTTGAACCTTAAACTGAACAGATTGCGTAGGCTGGAGCTGCGCTCTGTATCAGACCCGCTTACAGCCTCCCTCCAATCCCCCCCCGGGCTTTCTGTCGGTATTTTACAAGGATAATAATTGTAAACTTACAGAATAAACTTTTCCATCTTCAAAAGAATAGAAAATTATAAGAAAAACTATATAAAATACTTATTTGATATACAAAATATAATCATCAAAAAATTAGAGAAGTCGTAAAAATACAAAAAATTAAAATCTTATTATTATAATTTTACGTAATAATTATCATACATTTATATCATTTATTTTTTCGTATATAAGTCAAATAAAGGAGGACAATATGAAAAAACTTAGAGGCATAATGGCCATTCTTGCGGCCACTGCTCTCATTTTTGGTACTGTTGCCTGCTCTGACGGCGGCGGTAATGACAATAACAATAATAAGACACCAACCGATCAGAGTGATCCGATTTCTGGCGGCGGAAGCGGTACAAGTGACCCGGTTTCTGGCGGAGGCGGAAGCGAAGGTGGAGATGAAGGTGGTTCGACAACTGTTGACCCGGTTACTTACAAATGGTCATTTAATGAAGACACATTTGATGCAACAAAATTCATCACAGTTCAGAACGCAAGTGGTGCTGATAAGTATGGGCTTGCTGAAGACTATGAATATGCTTCAACACCAAGCGGCATGGTAATGACACTTAAAGCTGCTGCCGGTGGCGCAGACCATTACAACCTTGTTGATAAAACTAAAACTATCGGTTCATCAACAGTTTATTATGGAACAGCAACTGTTGGTTGTATTGAACCAAACGGCGATCTTGTTGTTCTCAAGAACGTTCAGGGACCGTTTACTGTAAAAGCTTATGTACAGTGTAACAGTTCAAGTAATAAGACAGACCGCTATGGTTACATTAAAATCGGTGACGAAGAATTTGCAGACGCTTCATACAAAGCAAGCACAACTCTTCCGGCTGAAGGACAGGTTCTCACAGCTACATACGCTTCTTCTGATAAGGTTGACGTAGTTATCGGTTGTGCAAAAATTATGCGTATTTATGATGTTGTTGTTGAAACAGCAGCAGCACAGGATCAGTCATCTGCAGAAACAAATGCTGCTTCAATGACACTTTCTTCAGATAAAGAAAGTGCTAAAGTCGGCGAAAAAGTAACCTGGACTTTGACAGCAAATAATATGGATGTTCCATCAACAGTTGATGTTTACGTAGATGGTTCAGGCACACCATTTATTACAGGCGCTGCCGTAACAGACGGTAAATATGAAATGACTGTAAAAGAAGCATGGCTCGAAACTGATGTAGATGACGATCCGATCGAAACAACAGTTAAGGTTTTCGTTAAATCAGGAGATGTTTCTTCTAATAAGGTTACAATCACATTTGTACCTGCTGACAACATACCTTTATACTCAGATCTCACTCCTGTAAATCTTGTATCAGACGGCTTTACAGCTGAAGAACTTAATTATCTCTTTGCTATGTCAGATGCAGAGATGGAAACTCTGGTTGCAGGACGTTATACAGATGCTGCTTGTACAATTCCGGTAACAGAAGGTTACGAAGGTGACATCTATATTAAGTTGAACAAAACTAAAGAAGAACTCAAGGCTATGATTGATGCTGCAATTGCTGCTGCAACAAAATACACAGTTAAGTTCTATATTAATACAACAGATACAGAACCAGCATACACTGTAACAGATGTAGTAAGCGGAACTCCACTTACAGATGCACAGCTTACAGCCGCAAAAGCCGCTCTTGTAAAAGAAGACTTTACACTTGCAGGTCTGTATACAGATAAAGCTCTTACAACAGAATTTGTAGAAACTGACGGTATCACTGGCGATACATCCGTTTATGCTAAATGGAACGCAGTTGTATATTTCTCTAGCTTTGTAGCAAGTACAGCATTTAGCTCTGCAGATGTAACAGCTGCATCAGGCGGTTATTCTGAAATCACTTCTACAGACGGTCTTGTTACAATGGACCGCACAAAGTATCAGGCTAATGACTGGAGTACTGCTGACTATGACGCAGATACAGGTAAAGGTTATACTTATACAGCCCGCGTAAAAGTCAATAAGTCAAATGGCAGTTCAAACAAGGGTGCTCTTACAATCTCTTCTGTAAAAGTAGGCTCAGTGCTCCGTATCGACGGTGGTAACGCAAGTACTGATGTTCGTACAGTAGCATTTACTGGAACTGATACTGACAGCACAAAATGGGAAGCATCTACAATGGGAACTATCTATGTGACAGCAACAGCTTCTACTGTAGTGCTTACTTCTGAAACAAACGAATTCTGTATCTACGGTATCCATGTTGTAGATGAAAAGGTTGAAACAAGCGTTTTAACTACTGTAACTACATACACAAAACCAACTGTTGAATTGAGCGCATCTTCTTGTGTACTGAATGATGAAGTAACTGTTACAACAACAGTTCCAGATGCAGTCACTAAGACAACTTATTCTGACGGTAAAGTGGTTAGCTCAACAACACCAGTAACAGAAACTGTAACAATCAGTGGTGCAACAGTTACTGACGGCAAAGTTGATACTTCAGCAGCCGGTACACTTACAATCACTGCAAGCTATACAATTGGCGACACTGCTTATACTTCAGACGCAGTTACACTTACTGTATCAAGCGGCTTTGCTGTAAGCACAGAAACAATCGCTAATAACGAAGAAACGCTCGGTCTTACTGCAACAACAGTTTCGTCAAGCAATACAGACGCTGCAACAGTAGCAATCACTGATGCAGGTATCGTAATCACATCAGTAGCCGCAGGTGAAGCAACAATCACATTTGGTGATGGCACAAACGAAGGAACAATTGATGTAACAGTAGGCGCCGGTGGTGACATTACTGCTACTGTCAATAAGTACTCTTCTGTCACCCAGTGGTATGTTATTGGTGCAGATACTGAAACAGCAGCAACATTTACAAACAAGGCTATCACGCTTTCAAAATCAAGTGGTATCTATTTACCTGTAACTTATGCTACAGGTAAAAAAGTAAAACTTACTTTTACAGTAGATATGGCATCTGTAAATGCTGATACAGGTAGCAAGATTTGCGGTGGATTTGCACAGGATGATACATTTGCAGATACAAAATATGCTACTTTCGCGTCAAATAAAGGTATTTCTAACGGCTCTAAGACTTGGAGTAATGGTGGTTCGTCAAACGGATATGCTAATTCAACAAAAATGTGGACTGGAAACACAGCTGCAGTCGCAGATGTAACCTTCTCAGTTGAATATACAATCGGGCAGGAATCATCTGATGGTTCTGATATTGTAATGACAGGAACTATTTCTGACGGAACAACTTCAGATTCAAAGACTGTTAAACAGAAGGATATGAAATGGGGCGGAACAGCTGGTACAGTACAGGATTCTGTCGTTCCATACATTTACTTCGGTGCTGGTCAAACAGATAGTATTACCGTAAGCAATATTACACTTACTGTTGATGGTGAAGCTGTTAATACATCTGCTAACTAAACTATCAATGGGATAGTTTGTAAAAAACGGATTTGTTCGCGTCTAACGCCACTCACATTTTTAGTGAAAAGCGTTAGCTCTGGACAAATCCGTTTATTTTTTAAATACTATCTTTTCGATATTTTAATCATTTATTGCCAAATGTAGATTGCACAAACCGAGGTCTGATTAGTTCCAGTACCATTCTTAAGGTAGTATGTACCTGCAGCAACCTTTTCACTTTTTACATTTGGTGTGATTGTCAAAGCTGAGTATCCATTAGTATCGTCTTTTGCAGATACCAATGTCTTGTCACCATTGCAAAGGAAATAAAGGTCTGATTCTTTAGTAAGAACAAGCTTTATATAGGCACTACCATCAATTTTAAGTCCTGTTGTGTATTCTGTGCTTGAATCACCTGCTTCTTCAAGACCAGCAATTTTGAGACCTGTCTTTTTTGTAGAAGAACTATCGGTTACAAAAGTTTTAGCTGTATCATCACATTCACCATTTGGGAATTTGATTATGTAGACAGAAGAGTACTTATAGGAAGTAAGGGGTAGTTTTTTTAAAGGATTTTTTGCGTGTGATGGATATTTCGGAGAAAAATATCTGATTCAATCTATAACAAATCAGTAATTTTGTTCAACACCTCTCCCCGCCGTGCGGAGACAATAGCACGGTAAACAACAATGAGCTGTCCCAAAAACATGGGGCAGCCCGTTTTTTTTTGTATATACAGAAATATTTCGTTCCTGACGCTTGTTGTGAGATTTTTACGCTGAAGGATCTTGTCCTACAAGTTCTTTGACTTCTTGTACGGAAAGACCCAGTGCCTGTGCGATTTGTTCAACGGAAAGAAGATTCAGCGCAAGCAGTTTTCGGGCTGTGTCTAGTTTTGTCTGCTTAATCATAGATATAACGCGGTTTTCTGCTTCTTCAGCGACTGCCTGTTCCCATGTTATAAAATTCGGTCTCATCCGTGGATTCTCCTT
>JAEENG010000041.1 GCA_016283615.1 Treponema sp. | reverse complement strand
CTTGCAAAAGAACTGTCCGGAAAGATGCAGCAGTCAGAAAACCTGGATGAGTCATCCGCCGCCCTTGCAGATGAACTTGATACCCAGAAGATGGACATAATCGTAACCCTGGAAAAATCCGAGCAGAATCCGCCTCCGGAAATCGTTGCACTTACAAACGATGCTAGGCGTACGGTACGTCTTTCTTATTACATCAACCGCTCAAACCTCATTATCAGCCAGGGTGTTGCCATGATAAACGGCGCCCGGGATAACGAGGCAGACCCGTACAGCAGCGCCGCCGAAAAGTTTAAGGAAGCCCTGTCCCTTAAAACAAACGACAGTGATGTTGTGTTCGAAGGTGAAAAGGAAATCCCTGTTGTTTATCCTGAAAGCCTTAATGCGGAAGTTCAGCGTCATATCAGGCTTGTAGACCGTTATTCCCAGTCTCTTAAAATACAGCTGGATGCCGCCCAGAAAGCCTATGACGAGTATGTTATGAGCCTCAGAAACTTTAACAGGGCTTCTTCTGCACAGAATCTTACTCTTGTAAATGACACCTTTGCGGCCCTTGCAAATACCCGTAACCAGATTTACCGCGAAGGACTTGAATTAAAAAAACTCGATCAGCGCGCCCTGTCCTTAAACCCGGGCCTGGGCGACACGTCTTACATCACATTCAGCTGCTGGGCCGTAACAGGCACCGGTGTTGATGTTGACTCAGGCATTGTGGGAGCGGTGGATTCGTTCTGGAATACCCGTGTTGAATCCATGAAGCAGGTGGTTTATGACACAATTAAGGCAAACTATGAACAGATTGCAGGTGCCTTTGACATTAAAAGCCAGACTTCATTCCCTGCATCCGATTATGCTCTGATTAACCGGTCACGAACTGACAGCGCCGAATATGCTGATCAGGGCTTAAAAGTCCAGGCTCTGTATAAGCTTGTTGAATCAAGCCCGGCTCAGAACTTTACAAGGTATAACGATTCCATGAATTTTGCCGCCGCATACAGCCGAAACGAACTTCGTTCACTTTTTGCAACTGACAGCGAAATTCATAATCAGAATAATCTTGTTGATAATTACAATCCTCAGAATCAGGATGTTACTCAGACGGCAAAGGTCCTGCAGGGTTATATTCAAAACTATAACCGCCAGATTCCGCCCCTCAACGCACTTGAATCCAGTGCCCTTGTTACAGGTAAAAAAGGACCAGGCTCTCAGCCGGTCGTTCCTGTCCTGAACAACAGACGCACTACCAGCGGAGTTCAGCTGGAAGACCGGGAACTTTTCTTTGATGATTCAATTGCATTTTTTGAAGGTGCTGTAAAAGTTTCGCGAGAAGAATGTGAGAGAAGGGCAGGCCTTTTGTGGGGCATGATTGCAAAAAATTACTCAGAACAGGCGGACAAGGTTCTTGCAGACTTTACCCTCAGAAATGTTCACGCAAAAACACTGCTTGACGGTGTTGAAGAAAGCGTTTCTGCAGGTTCAGAAACAAGCACTGCAAAAATCGTAAAATTCTACCCTAACCAGGCCAGAACTGAAGCTGAAAAGTTGAATTCAGATATTCAGAAAGAAAAGACAGTCCTCGTTTCATATAACACAAGCCTCAGTGCCGGAAGACAGTACAATGAGACAGTCCCCGAATACGCAAACGGCGTTAAAAACATAGAAACTGTAATCAGTGCTTTGGACGCACTCATTGTTCAGAATAATCAGATTGCTGCCACTGCACGACAGAAGATTCAGCTTGCGTCAAAGGACGCCAACGAAGCCCGCCTGAACTACCAGCGCGCCGTTGCTGCCCTGAACAAAAATCAGTTTGATGAAGCACGAAACCTCCTTGATCTGGCACGAAGAAAATACAATTCATCCCTTGCACAGCAGGAAGACGCTTCGCTGCGCTCAGAAAGTGACAGACAGCTTTTCAGCCTTGATGAAGAGATTTCAAGAAAACAGAACGAATACGTTGTTCGGGAAACCCGTTCCCTCAAGGAAAGTGCTCGGAATGCATACTATAACGGTAACTTTGATGCGGCCGAAAGCAATCTCGTTAAGGCACGCACTCTGTGGGCAGTTACAAACGTAGAAGAAGACCAGGAAATTACAAACCTTCTCGCTCTGGTAAACACTGCGCTTTCGATGAAGACCGGCCGTGTTATTGCAAGTACGGATCCGCTTTATCCTGAAATGTCACAGATTCTTTCAATCAGTAACCAGTACTATGACCAGGGTGCCAAACTCATGGCTGACGGAAAGCGGGAAGAAGCAAAGGCGATTCTTGAGCAGGCCCGTGCAAAACTCCGCACCCTGCAGCTTATTTACCCGCTGAATCAGGATGCAAGCCTTTTGATTCTTAAAATTGACCGCCTCGTAGACCCTGACGCCTTTAACGCTATGTTTGAGCAGAAAATCCAGGCGGCCCGTGTTGAATACAAAAATCCTGCAAAACAGAATCAGGCCTACGCAGACCTTCTTGACCTGCAGCAGATTAACCCTAATTACAAGGGACTTGCTTCTTTAATTCTGAATATTGAATATGAACTTGGCATCAAGCAGAAACCGGTTGATAACAGTTCAAAAGCGCGTTCCCAGAACCTGACAGAACAGGCAAGAAAACTTTATAATAGTGCAAACGGAAATGAAAATTCATTGAAGAGGGCAGTTGCCCTGCTTGATCAGGCAATTTCCCTCAACCCGAATAACTCTGCCGCAACCACATTAAAGGACAGAATCCAGACTTCTATCGGTGGTAAGGCAACGGAAATTCTTTCTGCACAGGATGAGCAGTCTTACCAGCTTGCTGTCCAGGAAATGAACCGTGGTAATATTATTAATGCAAACAACCTCGTAGAAGACTTGATTGCTAAAAACGGTCAGAATAAAAAATTGCGCCAGTTAAGACAGCGCATCAGGGCTTTGATGTAGTATGAATTATTTGAATACGGCTGAAAAAAATAACTTCTCTTTTCCTGCAAAAATCTCTTGTCTCATTGTGCGCCCTGTGAGCCGTGTTCTTGCCGGACTTTTCCTCCTTGGAATTTTTCTTTCAGTTCCGTCAAAACTTTTTGCACAGAACTCCTTTTACTGGGACAGCCCGAAAGCCCTGATTCATGAGAATGCGCAGTTTCCTCAGGTGCTTTCGTCAGCAGGTACAACCTTTCTTTTTTATGAACAGGTTAATTCAAATTCAACTGTAAGCATAAACCTTGCAAAAAAACAGAACAATGTTCTTGAATGGCAGAGCCCTGTAAGCATTGCAGGTCCATTCAGCTACTCAGGGGACGTTCCTGATATGTATTCGGCGGCCATTGCACCAAACGGTACAATCGCGGTTGCTGTCCTGGTCTCTGACCGCGCTGTTGCAGTTTACGTTTCCCACGACGGCGGCGTTACCTTTAACCGCAAGGAACTTCCCCGCCAGACACAGCAGGTTGTGGGACCGCGCCTTTTTGCTTCAAGAAACGGTTCGTTCATTCTGTTTACGGCCCTGGGCGCCAACGAAACCTTCTCCCTTTTGAGTTCAACATCGTCTAACGGAGACAGCTGGTCCACGCTCACACCCTTTGCTCCCAGCGTTTCCGTAATGAACCCCTTTGCGCCTGCGCTTCTGAAAGTTGCTGACGGAGACCTTGTTGTATTCCAGGGGCAGTATCAGTACATGAAGAACGGGGATTCAAGACGAAGCTACCAGCTGTACGCAACAAAAAGTACGGACGGTCTTAAATCCTGGTCGCCTGTAACAATCGTAACAAATGAACGTTCAATAATTTCTTCTTCCGCTGGAACTTTTGAAAACTACAATAACCAGCGCGCAGTTCTGTATTCAGGGGGAACTAAAAACTATCTCGCCTGGGAACGAACTTATTATACCAGCGAGCAGTCCCACATCTGGGTCACAGAGCTTTCTGACAACGGAAACATTTCCGGCGGACTGATTGAACTGACAACTTCCGGAGACGCACACCGTCCGATTCTCTTTGATTATAATAACACTGTAAACGCAGTATGGTTTGATAACCGGCGCGGTTCAAATTCTGTTTACATGGCTTCAAATAACGGCTTTATGTGGGACGAGTCAATGCTTGTTTCCATGCAGTCTTCCTCAACATTCGTTTATCCTGTTCTGACAAACGCACTTGTAACGGCATCCGACGGAACCCAGAAGCCGGCAGTTCAGCTTTCATTCGTATGGCAGCAGGAACTTTCAAAAAAGAAGGAAGCCCAGTTATTCGTTTTGTATCCTGATACGACAGTTGTTCCGCCGAAAGTTCTTGCGTCAAACTTTATCCAGGGAAAGCGTTCTACGGCACAGAAAGTCAAGGCAAGGGTAGTGCTCCCGGAAGACTCAAGCGGAATTGCAGGTTTTTCCTGGATTTGGACGACTGATCCGTCAGAAGAGCCTCCCGAATACCTGATGAACCTCCCGTCAGAACTTAATTTGACTGCCAGTGCAGACACTGACGGCGAGCATTATTTTAAAGTGAGGGCAACTGACTACGCGGGCAACTGGTCAAAGTCTGCGGCAATCGTTTATTACCGCGACTTAACTCCGCCGCTGGAACCGTCAATTATTCTTCCGCCACTGGACCGATACGGCTTTGTTGAATCCAACTCTTTCTCCGTAAACTGGAAGCATGCAGAAAGCGATGACGATGTTGCAGGTTACAGCTGGGCAATTAACCGCGTAAGCGACATCGATAAATCAATTACAACTTCAAAACGCCACCCCAACCAGAAGGATGATTCCTATATTTTGTCTCAGGTTGAATCCATTAATTCGAGAAAAGACAGAATTCTTGATTCGTATAAAAAACCGCCTGCTTTCAATCAGGGCAGTAAAACAGGCGTTGAGTATTCAAACCTCAGAAACGGTATTTACACTTTCTCAGTCTGTGCAATCGATACTGTGGGAAATATAAGTAAACCTCAGGTAAGTTATTTTATTGTAAATAAATACGAACCTTTTACCTATATCAGCGGCCTCAAAACCCAAAAAGACGACTTTGGCGACCTTGAAATTTCGGTTTACGGTCAGGACTTTAATTACGACGGCATTGTAAAAGAAATTTACATCGACCGTGACGGAAAGGCTCCATACGACAAAACCCTTACCCTTCGCCGGGGAGATTACCGCATAGTTTCAAATTCCCTCATCACGGGAATCAAACTTTCTGAACTTGAACTGGGAAACTACGGAATCTTCCTCAATCATACTGACCGGGGAATCTACCCGGGCTCAGGCAATATCCGTACAAACCGTTTTGTCGTAGATGAAACGGGAACTGTAAAAATTGAACACCAGTACGAAATCAAGCCTGAGTGGACAATAATTCAAAAAGATAAAAAGGTAACTTTACAGACAATAGATATTCTGATGTATGTCCTCATGGCACTTGCGGCCCTCGGTGCTTTTGCATCGTTCCGCGGACTTGCCTTAACAGCAGGGCAGACAATTATTATCAGAAAGGAAGTGCAGGCACTTTTAACAGGAGACGATATGCCACTTGCAAAGAAACAAAAAGCTGAATTCGTAAGGCAGAAAGGTGTGAGCCTGAAGATCCGCCTGGTGGGCTTTACCGCAATACTCGTTCTTATGATTGTATTGATGGTATCAATTCCGCTCGGACTCAACATGCTTAAAACCCAGGAACGAACCCTCGCATCCGGCCTTGAAAACCGCGTTAACGTTCTGATGGAAAGTATGTCGACAGGTGTCCGTTCTTACCTGCCTTCAGGACTCGACAACATTGTCGAATTAAATTACCTGCCGCAACAGACAAACTCACTCAAAGAAGCCGCTTACGCGACAATTCTCGGTATGAGTGCTGACAAAAACAATACAAATCTGGACTATGTATGGGCTTCAAATGATGAAAGTATTCTCGATAAAATTGATACGCCGCAGTGGTCGTACGGCCGCTCACGTCTGACAGAAGACAAGAGGGCAGAGCAGATTACCCTCAAATGCCACGAGCTTGAATCCCAGGCCCAGCAGCTTGCAGGTTATCTCACAGACCAGATCCGTTCCCTCAACTCAGAGGGCGCACGGCTTGCCCGCGCAACAGATTCTGCTTCAGTTGCCCGCCGTAACGAAATAAATGACGAAGTCCGAAGATTGAATGCAGAAGTTACTTCAATGCTCGGACAGCTTTCGGACAGTAACAGCGGCGCAGAACCATTCTTTGATAATGCACATCTCGACAAAAAGAATACGGAGTATCTTTTCTACAAGCCTGTAATTTACAGACAGGGCGGAGATAACAGCCTTGTTCACGCAGTTGTAATCATGCAGATTTCGACAGTGGATTTGATTAAGGAAGTTGATTCAGCCCGTAATACAATTCTTGTAACTTCCGTGCTGATAGCCCTCCTTGCCATCGCGCTCGGAATCGCAGGTTCATACATTCTTGCTTCATTCATTGTAAAACCGATTAAAGCACTTGTAGAACACGTAAATAAAATTGCAGAAGTAAAAGATAAAAAATTACTCAAAGATTACAATATTTCGGTTAAAACTCATGATGAAATCGGAATTCTCGGCGACGCGGTAAACGACATGACCGCTGGCCTTGTAAAGGCTGCCGAAGAAGAAGAAAAGGCAATGGAACAGGAAAAGATGGCCCTTGACGGTAAAGCCGTTCAGCAGACCTTCCTTCCATTGATGACAAGCGATAAGGGTGCCAAAATGACAACCGCACGCCTGACCGAAAAGAATATTCAGATTTCAGGTTATTACGAAGGTGCCGACGCGGTATCGGGCGACTACTTTGACTACAAAAAACTCGATGAACGCTATTATGCGATTATAAAGTGTGACGTTTCGGGACACGGAGTTCCGGCGGCGCTTATGATGACAGTCGTTGCAACACTTTTCCGCAAGTATTTTGAAGACTGGACAATGCAGACAAAGGGAATCAAACTTGATTCACTTGTAGTTCAAATCAACGACTTTATTGAATCTTTAGGCGTTAAGGGTAAGTTTGCAACCCTTTTAATCTGTCTTTTTGACACAAAAACCGGCGACGCATGGCTTTGTAACGCAGGTGACAACCTGATTCACGTATTTGACAGCGCTTCCCGTACAGAAAACACAGTCACACTCCACGAAGCGCCGGCTGCAGGTCCGCTTCCTTCATTCATGGTAGAAATGAAGGGCGGCTTTAAGGTTGAAAAAATCAAGCTCAAGCCGAATGACGTTCTTTTCCTCTACACTGACGGTATCGAAGAAGCAACCCGCTTCTTCAGGGATTCAAATTACGAAATCACAAAATGTGCAGAACCTGGACTTGCAGAAGGTGAAATTCACGAAAACCACAAGGCAGGACAGGAAAGTGAGCAGATGGAACCTGAGCGCGTCAAGGCAATTCTTGAATCGGTCCTCAACCGCCAGAAGTATTCCCTTCATAAATGGCATAGTCCTGAGCCAGAAGAAGTCCTTGAATTCGACTTTACAGGAATTGAAGGAAGTATCGATGATGCAATTATTGCACTTGCAGCAGTAGAAAAAGTATTCCGTATGTATAAGTCACCGAAGGCTTCCGGTTCAGTTGCGCGTAATGATAAGGGCGACGTTGTAATCACCGGC
>JAEENG010000040.1 GCA_016283615.1 Treponema sp. | reverse complement strand
CACTGCATAAGTTCGTGGGGGCATGACTTTAGGCCGGATTATCTTGACATCCGCCTGGTTATAAAACAGTTTCCCGGGGCGGTCTGCCTTGCCTTAACTGCAACTGCAACAAAAGAAGTTCAGAAGGACATTATAAAAAGTCTCGGCCTCAAAAAGCCGGAGGTTTTGACCGCAGGCTTTAACCGCCCCAACATTTTCCTGAACGTAATGCCCCGCTCGGACGGCTTTCTGCAGGTAGTTGAGTGCATTAAGCGCCACAAAAACGAAAGCGGAATCATTTACTGCTTCAGCCGCCGTCAGGTGGATTTACTTGCAGAGCAGTTGGTTCGTTCCGGCTACAGCGCATTGAATTATCACGCGGGGCTTTCGGACAGTGAGCGCAAACAGAATCAGGATTATTTTCTTGAAGGCCGGGTTCAGATTATGGTTGCGACCCTTGCATTCGGTATGGGAATCAATAAAAGCGACGTTCGTTTTGTAATTAATTATGAACTTCCCCGTTCCATCGAACAGTATTATCAGGAAATTGGACGCGCCGGCCGTGACGGAAAGCCCAGCGAGGCACTTTTGCTCTACAGCGGCTCGGACCTTTTTAAAATCCGGCACTTTTTTGAAGATTCCTTTGACCGTAAAAACAGCGAGCGCCTTCTGCAGGGCATGATTGATTTTGTCCGCAGCGATACCTGCCGCCGCCAGAAACTGCTTTCTTATTTTGGAGAAGACTACAACCCGGACGACCACACAGAGGATGAACTTCCGTGCTGTGACTGCTGTGAACGCGGGCCCGCTCCAAAAGTTGACATGACAATCTGCGCGCAAAAACTTCTGAGCTGCATTATCCGCACCGAAAGCCGCTACGGAATTACCTACGTTACCGAAGTCCTGCTGGGGATGCGTGCAAAACGGATTGTCCAGAATCATCATGACAGGCTTTCCACATGGGGCATCGGAAAAGAACTCGATAAAAACCAGTGGTCGCGCCTTGCCGCTTATCTTGTGGAAAACGGTTACCTTTTAAAAAGCGAAAAATACGGAGTGCTTTCCTTAACAAAAAAAGGTCTCGATTTCTTACGAAACCGGGACCTGTTAATAATTCCGTTTGTGCTCTAGAAAAGGCGGCGGGCTTCTACGTAGAAGCGTTTTTCGCTTGCTTCGCCCATGCTGAATGATTTGCGCGGGAGAGGACCCCGTCCGTTGATTGTTGCAAAGAAACTGTTCTTATCTACTGGCGGAAGTAAAATTCCTGTTGAACCTTCTTTTTTGCCGAGGTTTACAACGTCTTTGCTTCCGTGGATGTAGTCAATCTGTGTTTTTGCTGCACCCTTTGAAGCCATGTACTTGTCGAGGCATGGCTGGAGGGCTGCGATTGCAAGGTCCGTGATTTTTGTGTCGAGCATTTTGTAAACAGTTGAATTGTTCTGTGTGTAAACAAAACCGTAGCGTGCGCCCTGTGCGCCTGTGTCGCTGACTGCTTTTTCGAGGGATGCTTCGTCAGAAAAATCAACGATTGAACCTCCGAGTTCTTTTGCAACTGTGTTCAGCAATTCAACACTGTCGAGTTTAAAGAGAACACGGTGGATTGGTTCGAATGTAAGTCCTGTATCGTAGATGTTTACTACTTCAACAAGAGCGTATCTTACCGGTGAATCTGCCGGGAGTTTGTCTTTATTTGCGTCCCATACTGCCTTTGCGGTAGCGAGCGAGTGGTTTCCGTCACCAACTGCAAAGAGGAATGTGTCGCCGTTTTTGTCAGTTCCGTTTTTGTAGAGAACTTCAAGTGCGTCCTGCATTGCTTTTTCTGCTTCGCTGCCTTTAACGGCCCAGCCTGTGATGTGACCTGAGTTCTGCATCAGGTCTCCGTCGTAAACCGGTGCGTTCTTTTTTGCGCCTGCTCCAAGACCTCCAACGAGTACATCATCCTTGTCGTTTGCAAGAAGCATGATGTGAGGAATTTCGAGGGCAGCGCCGTTACGGATTTTCATTCTCGGCGGAATGCGTTCCGGAACAGTTGCTTCTGTTGCGCGGATCAATGCCTTTGAATCCGGCTTCCATTCGTATTTATCAAGGTCGATTGCAAGAACGAGACCGCGTCTTGTACGGCCGTATTCAGTTTTGCGTTCGATATAAACACATTCTTCCTGAGCGTCAGCAAATACGCCGTCAGAAAGATACTGCTTCATTGTTTTCTGAATATTTTGAATTCTTTCGTCTTTGTCGGCTTCTTCGAGGTATACTTCCGGGTAAATGAGATTGAGTGCGGAAGGTTTGCCTTCTGCGGCTTTTGCGGCCTCTTTCCAGTAATTCAAATCCTGTGTGTACTGGTCGCAGGCAATTACTGACCATGATTTAATATCAATGTTTTCTGGCAGAAGAATCTCCGGTACAGAGACTCCGTATTTATCAAATGTTTTCATGGCTTCAGTTTATCGAAAAGCAACGGGTTTGTCACTGTCGTCCGTGGCCAGGAGGCGAGGTTTCCATTTTTCAATTTTCCGTTTATAATGTCGTTCGATGTCGGATACACCGGGTTTTGGCTTACATCAAAAATTATCTCAGCAGCAGGTTCAGCTTCAAACGCAGAAGATGAGCCAGCAGCAGATTTTGTCCCTCAAAATGCTCAATATGAGCAATATGGATTTGAGAAACGAAATCTATTCATTCGTCGAAAAAAATCCCGCTCTGGAAATAACGCGCGACATCGGAATGGAAGGCGTTAAAACCGCACACGAAACAAATTATCAGAACGACGACACAAGAAGCATGTCGGTGTCCCAGTCACAGCAGCTTGCAAGCGACAACTTTCAGGCCGCCCTCGAAGCCTCTCCCGATTCAAGAAAATCCCTTGCCGAGCACCTTGAACATCAGTTCCTGTCAGTCCAGCACACCGCCTCGGAAGAAGCCCTCGGCCTCAAACTGATTTACAATCTCGATTCAAAAGGTCATCACATTCTGGCGCCTGTCTCGCTTTTAGACAGTGAGGATTCAAACCAGAACGAAGAACTACTGAATAAACTGATTTTTCAGATTAACCAGCTTGACCCGGTCGGCTGCTGCTGCTCGGGTTTTGAAGAAAGTCTTTTGATTCAGGCAAAACTCCGCGGAGATGCAGGGGACGCTGTCCTTTTTATTCTTGACGGCCATTTTGAATTTTTAAATCCGCCCCAGCCTTCAAAAATCCTCAGAAAAATAAATGATTATCTTGCAAACGCCCGCCTGGAAGAGGGGAATTCAATCGACTTAAAAAAATTGAAATTCAATGAAGAGCAGATTCAGCAGGCGCTCGAATACATCAAGACCCTCGATCCGTATCCTGCCCGCGAATACTCTGAAGACAACAACCGCTACATTCAGGCGGATGTAAATGTAGAAAAAGATGAAGAGACAGGCCTTTTTACGGTAAAAGACAATTTTGACTGCCTGCCGCAGGTCCGCCTTTCCAGGGATTTTGAAAGTCTTGCCGCTGACAGAAGCCGCGTTACAAAGTCTACTGAAGAATCAGAAAAAAAACGCTCCGAGCACCGCTTTGTCATGGAAAGTGTGCGTGACGCAAAACAGTTCATGGAAAATCTTGAATACAGAAAGCGTACTGTTCTCCTCGCCTGCAGGGCAATCGTCGACGAACAGCAGGAATTCTTTGAAAAGGGTAAGCGTTACTTAAAGCCTTTGCGCCAGAAAGACATTGCCAAAAGAATCGGAGTTCATGAAGCAACGATTTCGCGCATGGCAAACGGAAAGTATTTGAGATGCTCGCAGGGGCTTTTTCCGATTTCATTTTTCTTTTCTAACGCTGTAAGCCAGGCCCCGGTCACTTCTTCCAAAACTGTTGAATCCGGCGATGCTTCTCTTTCAAAGACAGCAATCATGGCAGAACTCCAGGCAATCCTTGCCGAACACGCAAATGACAAAAAAGCCCTGAGTGATTCAAAACTCTGCGCTCTCCTCGAAGAACGGAACATAAAAATCGCCCGCCGCACTGTCGCAAAATACCGCGCCCAGCTCAACATCGATTCGTCCTACACAAGATAATTATAACAAAACGATTTAATTTGTTTATTCTGATTTTTCATATTATAATTAAAGAGCAGGGTTCAGGATTTTGAATCCTCCATTTCCGTGATTTTATTACGGATTTGAATTCCGGCCGCACTTCTTCTTGAATTCTGCAGCCGATGACAACAGGGAGAAAATAATTATGACAAAAAATGTATCTGCCGTAGGCTTTGATTTTGATGAAAAACAGTCAGCAATGGTTGACAAAAAACTGGAACGCATCAAGTATGCTGAAGATCTTATCGTAGACCTTATGGTTCGCGTAAAGCACGAAAAAGCATATGATTTTGAAGCAACTGCAAACTTCCGCTGGGGCTCACAGGCTCACGTAAGTGCAGAAGACTTTGATTTTGGCGCTGCCCTCAACAAAATGATGGACACACTCGATGTTAAAATCAAAAAGGAAAAGGATAAAATTCAGCAGAAATAATTATCAGGACTGAATTTTCAGCGTCCCGTCTTTCAGAAGGAAGGCGGGATTTTTTTATTTAAAAATTACTTGTCAACTATGCTTTTTGAATGTATAGTATTTATGTATGGCAGACAAACCTTTTACAGTTTTGGATTTACTCGATATGGACCTCAAGGGGTATAACGCCCTCAACCTCAAATGTATTGCAGGGCGCAAAGGACTTACCCGTGCGATTACGGTTCCTGATATTAACCGTCCGGGGCTTGAATTAAGCGGCTTTTACGAGTCATTTGCCTTTGAGCGCGTTCAGGTTTTTGGCCGTGGTGAATTCGCCTATCTTGCAAAACTCCACGCAGAAAACCGCACCGAAACTGTAGAAAAACTTTTTTCATACAATATCCCGTGCGCTGTTTTTACCCACAGCCTTACTCCGGAAAGTTCCTTCATAGAAATTGCCGAAAAGACAGGCTGCGCAATCCTGCAGACCGACCTTGAGTCATCTGAGTTTTCAACCCGTCTGCTCCGTCTTTTTTCCAACGTTTTTGCGCCAAAAAAGATTATGCACGGTGTACTTGTAGAAGTTTACGGTGTCGGAGTTCTTCTTGCCGGACACTCAGGCGTCGGAAAGTCAGAATGTGCCCTCGAATTAATCGAGCGCGGTCATCGTCTTGTTGCCGACGACAGTGTTGAAATACGCTGTGTAAACGGTAACACTCTCGTAGGTCAGGGAGCAAATATCCTTATCAACCACCATATGGAAATCCGCGGTCTTGGTATCATCAATATTTCCCAGCTTTACGGCGTCGGTTCAATCCGTGAACAGACCGAACTCCAGCTCATCATCCGCCTGGAAGAATGGGATCAGAACAAAATCTATGACCGCCTCGGAACAGACCCTGCCGGCACAGATCTGCTCGGTGTAAGGGTTCCGACGATTGAAATTCCTGTCCGCCCCGGCCGTAACCTCCCGATTATCATCGAGGCAGCCGTTATGAATGAAAGACTTAAGTCCATGGGTTATAATTCTGCCCGTGACTTTAATCAGAATATCCTCAAATGGATTGAATCCGGCGAGGCTCAGGCTGCATATTACGGCAGCGAAGATCATTATTAATATTTTAAGACCAGTTTATCTGGCAAACGAGGTGATTATATGACAGAAAAAATCCTAACAGTATGCAACCGTTCAGGTATCCACGCGCGTCCGGCCGCATTGATTGCACAGACAGCAAATAAGTTTTCTTCGGAAGTAACCATGATTAAAGACGATGCAGAAATCAACGCAAAGTCAATCATGGGTGTTATTACAATGGCAGCCGGCTACAATACTCAAATCACCTTGCGTACAGAAGGCCCGGATGAAGTTGACTGCGCAAATGCAATTGTTCAGTTGTTCGAAAATAAATTTGAGGAAGAAGAATAATGAGACAGCTAACGGAACGCCAGCAGGAAGTTTTAAGTTTTATTTCTGATTATACCAAAAAAAATTCTTATCCTCCGACAGTCCGCGAGATTGCTGATTTTTTTAAGATTTCACTCAAGGCTGTACAGGACCACATTTCGGCCCTGCAGAAAAAGGATTATATTTCAATCAAGCCCAAGACTTCGCGTTCAATCCGCATTCTGCAGGATAAAACCGAAGAAACATTTATCGGACGCGTTCCACTGCTTGGAACCGTGGCCGCAGGCAAACCCCTTCTTTCCGAAGAAAACCTCGACGGTTACGTTAACCTTACAGAGCCTTTTGTCCGCCCGGGAAAAAACTACTTTGCGCTGCGTGTTCGCGGACAGAGTATGATTAACGCAGGAATTCTCGAAGGCGACCTTGCCGTAGTTGAACAGACAGACAGTGCCGTTGACGGACAGATTGTTGTTGCAGTAATCGACGATGCAATCACCCTCAAACGATATTATAAAGAGTCTGAACGCATCCGCCTCCAGCCGGAAAACCCGGCCTTTGAACCGATTTACTGCCGTAACGCACGTATTGTTGGTATCCTTTCAAATATCGTAAGGACTTATTAGTTCAATGGATGCGCCTATCTACCTGTATGTGGGCCCTGAAATCGGGGAGCGGAACGAACAGGTCACCAGAATAAAGGAAGAACTCAAAAAAAAGTACGGCTCAAGCGACGATTTTCTGTACTACGGCAACGATCTGGACATGAATGAGGCTGCCGGCCAGCTGATGACCGAGTCGCTTTTTACGCCTGCGACCTGTGTCGTAATCCGCAATGCTGAATTCATCAAAGATAAAAACGATGTTGAATTAATCGCCGGCTGGGCAGATAACGCGGCTAAAAAGGGCAGCGATTCATCAATTCTGATTCTCGTTTCTGATGAGACCAAAATAGATGCCAGGCTCGAAAAACTGGTTCCTTCATCTCACAAAAAAATCTTCTGGGAAATGTTTGAAGACCGCAAGGAACAGTGGCTCCATGACTTTTTCAGAAAAAACGGCTACGTGCTTGAAGAAGATGCCGCAGAGCAGATTCTCGAAATGGTCGAAAATAACACCGAGCAGCTCAAAAATGAATGCAGCCGCTTTTTTATGTGCTTTCCAAAAGGTCACAGTGTCAGCACCACCGATGTTGAACAGATACTGGCCCATAACAGGGAAGAATCGGCTTTTACATTGTTTGACGCAATGATTCAGAATCTTCCGCCTGCAAAACGCCTGGAAAACTGTCTTTCCATCATGCAGAAAATCATGCTCGTAAAGGACAATAATCCGGTAAAGGTAATTGCGGGATTAACTTCATGTTTCCGCCGCCTTGCCTTGTGGAAGAGCCTTTATGCTTCCGGGGCAAATCCGGGCGAAGATACATTAAAAAAATCAGGATTTTCTTCAAAGATTGCCAGACGCCAGTACACAGCGGCTTCGAGAGTGTGGTCTGCAGGTCAGGTTGCTGCGATCAACGCCCTGCTTTCAAGAACTGATATGTCTCTGCGGCAGGACGGACAGACTTTTCAGGCAACCGCCATGTCGCTTTTAGTGTATGAGATTGTAATTAAGAATGGTTCTGCCTGTGCTCAGTATGAGGCTAGTTAATCTGGGCTTTTTCCAGTAATTCTTTAAGGACTTTGACTTCTTCTGTTGTGAGTGTGATTCCCTTGCCCATCTTTGTGTGATCCGGATCCCAGGCCCTGATGTCGTATTTTGCAGGACGGCCGCCCCAGCTGACCTTGTTCAGTTCGGTGGTCCAGCCGGACTTTGCAGTAGATAAAATTCCGCATTTTTCTGTGATTTCAAAAGAAAATTCATCTGCCATAATGCACCCCGTAATAATTTTTTTTACTTTTTTCTAGAGTAATTAGACATATTATACCCTTAAAATTTTGATTTGGCATTAAAAATCGATTTTTGACCTGTAAAATGTTGCCCTACAAAGATTTCTACAATATAATTATAAATATAAATGTTTTTTTAAAAAACGGAGGAAGAAATTGAAAAAATATTCCGTAGCAATTGCCAGTGCTCTTGCAGTTCTTTTCCTGGCATCCTGCGGTTCAAAACCGGCACCGGAACCAGCACCGGAGCCTGCTCCAGAACCAGCAGTTCAAGAAGTTCCTGTTGAAACACCAGCAGACGATTTTTCAGCAGAAAACGCAAAACTCATCGCTTTGACCGAAGCAGCCCGCGAAAAGGCTGTTCTTGCTCAGGCAGAAACTTATTACCCGGAGCCATTTGCTTTTGCCGACCAGCAGCTCGAATCCCTCAAAAAGGATATTGCTGACAAACCTGCAGAAGATTATTCAGTAAGAATTAAAGATCTTACTTCACGCTATGAGTCACTTGCAGCCGCAAGCGAAGCTCAGGCTCTTAAATCACGTGTAGAAAGCCTTGGATTTGCTTCACTCGACCAGAACGCATTCGACAATGCCGGCAAGGCACTTTCAGAATACGACGCACTGGGAACAGGTGCCAGCGGTGCTGACCTTCTTGCAAAGGCCAATGAAGCAAAAGACGGTTACAAAGAATTGATTAACAAAGGCTTTGTTGCCGCAGCAGGCCGCGAACGCCAGGCTGCCCTCAAGGCTAAAAAAGATGCCGACAGCGTAAAAGCCGGTGTTGCTCAGAAAGAAGTTTACACAAAAGCATCTGATACATTCAAAAAGGCCGACTCAGCTTACGTAACGGCAAATATCGAAGGCGCTTATGAAGGTTATAAATCTTCAAAAGAAACCTTTACAATGCTGTTCAATACAATTTCAGAAAAACGCGCTGCCGCACAGGCAATGATTGACCGTGCAAAGCAGAGGGTTACTGATTCAGCAAACTACGCAGAAGAAGCTGATACAATCGCTCCTCTCGCAGAGGAAATTGCCGGAATCGAAAAGGAAGACGCAGTTCTCCTCGAAGAAGACCAGCTTGCAAATCCTGAAGAAGCAGTTATCAACGTAGAAGAAGGTATTACTGCAAAGACTGCAGAAAAAGCCGCAGAAGCCGCAATCGCTGTAGACAATGCAGTTGATCAGGCTGTAACAGACATCAAGTCGGAGGTTCAATAATGAAAAAACTTATCGCTCTTGTTTGTGCAATTGTTTCGGCTTCCCTTCTTTTTGCCGTAAGTTACAAAAACAACACTTATCAGAAACTTGCAAACGAATATACAAAAAAGGCTCAGAACGCTCTTGATGCAGGTGATTATGTACTTGCAGAAGAATACGCCGCAAAGGCAGAAGAAAATGCTGCACTTTCAGAAGCCTTCATTAAAAAAATGCTCGCTAAGAGTGACGCAGACGCTGCAATGAAAGCCGCTTCTAAAAAGCTTGACTATGCAAAATCTGTAAAAGCAGACAAAAACTTCCCGATGGCATTCTCTGCCGCACAGAAGTCATATGCTTCTGCCCAGGAATCTTACGATGCAGAAGACTATGTTACAGCTTCCGCATATGCAAAACAGGTTCTCGACGCTCTTGCCGATGTAAAGGAAATTACACCTCTTCCACAGTACTACATTGTACGCCCGTGGGCAGAAACAAAAGACTGTTACTGGAATATTTCCGGACGCAACTATGTTTACAACAACCCGCTGCTCTGGGAAAACCTTTACCAGGCAAACAAAAACAATATGCCTAAGCCGAATGATCCAAACCTCATTCTTCCTGGAATGAAGATGGAAATCCCAAGTATCACCGGTGAATACCGCGAAGGCGTTTATTCTCCATCTAAAAAATACGACGGATACCAGGCATCAAAATAAGGCCATATGACAAAAGCCCCGTTTTATAACGGGGCTCTTTTTTTTAGTTTGAATTTTTATACTGACAGTAAAGACTAAGTGCCGCGGCCATCAGCGCATGCGGCATTTCTTTTGAGGCCGTCTTTTTCATAACTTCTTCAACCGGCATTTCAAATGAATCCAGGTATTCGTCACTATCCAGATGCCTGCTTCCTGTCTGAACAAGGTCTTCTGCAACAAAAACGTGAACGTGATTGCACATAAAGGCCGGGTTTGGGTTCATTTTTCCCAGGAAAGTAAGTTTATTTGCGGTACAGCCTGTTTCTTCAAGAAGTTCGCGGCGGGCTCCCTGCTCGGGCGTTTCTCCGTCGTCGATGACGCCGCCCGGAAACTCGGTGCTGAGTGCCTTTTCGCCGTGGCGCCACTGTTTTACCATAAGAAAGTTTCCGTTGTGCTCGGGAATTACAATTACCCAGTCGCGGCAGTCGATTACGATGTATTTGTGTTTTTGTCCGTCTGAGGCCGTGCTCAGGGTTTCGCTGATTGTTGCAATCGGACTGCGTAACAGTTCATTTTTTGAGTTTTCGGTCCAGATTAAATCTTTGTCATTCACCTTATCACCCATAATGCCTCCGTAAAAATTCAAAACTTTACTTATCGCAGATTTGATTTTATTATAATAATATAAAGTTTAATTTATGTTAAACAAAAGTTTATCAAGGAAGGTGTCATGGCTATCGTTACAATTTCAAGACAATTAGCGTCTCTTGGCGATGAAGTCTGTGCACTTGTTGCCCAAAAATTGAATTATTCATTTTACGGCAAACGCGAACTTGAACAAAAAATTGTCCGGCTCGGCTTTCCTCAGGAAAAACTAAAAAAATACGACGAAAAACTTCCGGGCTTTTTTGCTTCTCTCAGCCGTGACCGTGACGAGTACCTTGATTATCTCCAGACCGCAATTCTTGAACTTGCCCAGTCAAACAACTGTATCTTTATCGGACGGGGTTCCTTTATCATTTTGAGCGAACTTTCAAATCATCTTTCCTTCAGGATTGTTTCTCCCCGCGACCTTCGTCTTGAGCGGCTCGTTCAGCAGAATGTTGAATTAAAAGCGGCCGAAAAACAGATTCAGTTTTCTGACAAACAGCGTCTTGGATTCCACAAGAGCTTTTTCAATTACAATATTGAAGATCCGTCTCTCTATCATGCCGTTTTGAACACAGGCCTTTTTAACGCCGAACAGACTGCGGATTTGATTGTAAATACGGTTAATTCAACAATTTCGCCGGACAGCGAGCACGTATCAATGCGCCGTCTTGAGCAGATGTTGATTTGTCAGCGTATTGTAAATATGCTGGTTCTGGACTACGATTTGAATATCAATTTTATGCACGCAACGGCTTCCGGCCAGAAGATAACACTTCACGGCTATGCAGACAGCGCCCTTACCGCCGAGCAGGCCCTGATTATCGCAAAAGCCGAGCTCCCTGATTACAAGGTCGAATCTGCAATCAGCGTTGCTCTTGAATATTAATGAATTATAAAAAGTCCGGGGAATTAAAATGAGTTTTTATTCATGCCTTGTTTTTGGAATTACAAGTATCTGCCTTGGAGCCCTTGCCGGCTGCCTTATCTGCGTTATCAGCGCAAAAATTACAAATAAAAAATATCTCCGCTCGCGTTTTGCCGTGAGCTGCGTGCTTCTGAGTGTTGCAGTTGCAATGTGTGCAGGCGGTTTTGTTTTAATTAAAGATATGGCTTCCCAGATGCAGTATGTGTTCCAGAATATTGTTTATTTTGCCGCTCTTTTTGGAGGGGGGCTTTTGTGTTCGGTTTTCTGGCGCAGCGTTCTTCCTCTGTGCGTTCTTGTGTATATTCTTGCAAGCGCATTTACGGGATTTAAGCTTTATTCACTTTACGGCTCAAAAGCGGATTCAATTACAGTAACGGTAACCAGAAATTCAATTCAACTGGAACGTGATAACTGCCCGGTAGACGATTGCAAAAACAAAAGTATCGTCGTAGAGGCACGCGTTCTTCCGGCCAGATTTTTGTTCCCGCTTCCGAGGGTTTGGTACAGCACAATCGGCGTGATCGACAGTTCAACACAGGCGGGCGGGGGCGAAAACTTAAGGTTCAACCACGCTTTTGCAGGCCCGGACTCCGCAGTTCCCCAGAGCGAAGAAGAGACCGGAGGCTTTGTAGAAAAAATTCTCGGTCCGCGCAAAAACCTTTTGATTAAAATTCCGCCTCAGGATGCGGTTCCGTCGATTTACACCCTTAATTTTAAAACACGCGGCGAAGTTCTTACATGCTCGCTGAATAAGGATTTGTAAAATAAAATTCCTAGCCTTGACTTTTTGGTCCGTTGTTTAGATACTGAATATATATGAAAACTTCGAATAAATTTACATTTTCGCGTCTGATTTTTGCACCTGTTTTCTTTTTAATATACAGCCTTCCGCTCTGGACCGGAAATGATTTACTTTCAAAAATTTCGGCCTTCATCATGATTCCTTTACTGGCTGTTTTTGAATTAACTGATTATTTTGACGGACACTATGCCCGCAAGAATGGAGAAGTAAGCGATTTCGGCAAGCTCTTTGACCCTTTTGCCGATGTAATGTTGAATCTGACAGTTTTTGCCTGTTCATTAAAATCATTCGACAGTTCAATGGGTTCTTATATTCCGCTGATAATTTTTGTATTCATTATGTACCGCGAGTTTTCCCAGAGTTTTCTGCGTATGGTAGCAACACGCCAGGGAATCGCAATCGCAGCACGCAAAGGCGGTAAAATTAAGACCGTATTCTACATTATCACCGGTTTTGCTTTTTTAGCAGTTGAATCTGCAATCCGCCTCGGAATAGTGGATTTTTCTGCATATTACTCAATCGTTGGATATGTGCTGACAGGCTTTTTTGTAGTTTGTCTTCTTTTGAGCTATATTTCATTCATTGATTATCTTAAAAACTTTTCTTCAGTTTTTAAGAATGCATAACTGAATTAAATCCTTTTACAAAACTGCCTCAAAGGGGCAGTTTTTTTGTTTTAAAGATATCTTCTTGATTTATAATGAATTAGAACAGGTTGAATTGAATAAAACTAGAGAAGAAAACAGGTTTTAAAATATAACAAATTATTTATGAAAAATATTCAAAAATTCTTGAACGGCTTATTGACGAAAAAGTGGGGTTAATGATATATTCATTCTCACCCGCTGAACGGGGACGATATTTGAAAAGAAACAGGGAAGGAAGATAGACAAGACAGCAAGTCTGAGTAAATCAGATAAGTTGGAAGAGTTTCTCGAATATTAAGAAAA
>JAEENG010000002.1 GCA_016283615.1 Treponema sp. | reverse complement strand
ATGAGCTGGTCCGGGAAGGGCCATGCCTGGGTTCCTGCGTAGCGGATATTTTTTACGCTTAGATTGGTTTCTTCCTTAATTTCCCGTTTGACTGCGTGTTCGGCCGTTTCTCCCGCCTCAATAAAACCTGCCAGACACGAATACATTCCGTCGCTCCGGTTCTGGTGGCGGGCCAGTTAGATTTTCGGCCCCTTGTTTACGAGCACGATGACAGCTGGTTCAAGCTGGGGAAAGTACTGCTTCCTGCATTTTGTGCAGCTGCGTGCGGTAAAATCCCTGTCGTCCTGTAAAAGTCCGCCGCATTTTGCGCAGTAAACCTTGTCGCGCCTAAAGTTGAGCAGGCCTCTTGCCCGGGCGCACAGAAAGCAGAGTTCACTTTTTGAATTTTCAGAAAAGAACTGTCGTACCGGAACGGCTGTCCACTTTGAGCCTTCCTGAGAGGGGGCTGATTCTAATTCAAGGGCGGTAAACTTATAATCGCTGTCCGTAAAAGAATCCTTGACAGTTGAATTCTTTATTAATTCACGGACACTCTGACAGTCAGGAAGCCTTCCTTCAGTCAGATAAAGTGAATTTTCAAAAAATACAAAAAAGTATCTGACTGACTCATTAAATTCTGCTTGAATCATACTCATAGGTATATTGTATTGTTTTTTCAGATATCAGCAATAGTAAAGCTGCCGTAGGCGAGGTTACGGCACAAACTCGCCTGAGAAAATTGAATTTTGTTTTGGTTTATGGTATTTTGAACTCCAGAGGTTTACAATGAAAGTTGCTATATTTTTCGGTTCAAAATCCGACACAGAAACAATGAAAAAGGCTGCCGACGTTCTCAAGGAATTCGGCATTGAATACAAGGCATTTATTCTGTCTGCCCACCGTGCAGGCGAACTCCTTCATAAAACCATTAAACAGGTTGAATCAGACGGCTATGAAGTTATCATTGCCGGTGCAGGTCTTGCAGCCGCACTTCCTGGCGTAATTGCCGGAGCTACAACACTTCCTGTTATCGGTGTTCCGCTTGAATGCGTGAGCCCTGGAAAATCAAATGGTCTTGGCGGAATGGACGCCCTTCTTTCCATCGTACAGATGCCGCCGCAGATTCCGGTTGCTACAGTAGGCATCAATTCATCAAAGAATGCGGCTTACCTTGCAGCACAGATTCTTTCAATCAAATACCCTGAACTTAAGGAAAAACTCACTGCATTCCGCAAAAAGCTTGCAGACGATGCTGCAGCAAACGGTCTTAATGTAGAATTATAATGACACAAAGACTTTAAATCGTTATAATGAACTTTAAAATCGGGCGGTTTTAGAAAACCGCCTCATTACTCTTAATCTGGAGACTATAAAATGGCAACAATTGATTACAAAGATTCAGGTGTTGATGTTGAAGAAGGCTATAATGCCGTAAATGAATACAAAGTTCACGCAAAAAGAACTAGAATTCCTGGACTTTTAACTGACCTCGGAAGTTTTAATGGAATGTTTGAAATTCCAAAAGGGCTCAGACATCCTGTTGCCGTAAGCGGTACAGACGGTGTAGGAACAAAACTCGACATCGCATTCCAGCTTAAAAAATATGACACAGTTGGAATCGACTGTGTTGCCATGAGCGTAAACGATATCCTCTGCTCAGGCGTTCAGACAAAATTCTTCCTCGACTACGTTGCATGCGGAAAGCTCGACGCAAAAGTTGCCGGCGAACTGGTAAAGGGTGTTGCTGACGGTTGTGTTGACGCAGGCTGTGCACTGCTGGGCGGCGAAACTGCAGAAATGCCGGGCTTTTATGATGAAGGAAAATACGACCTTGCCGGATTTGGCGTAGGTTTTGGTGATAAAAAGAAGATGATTACCGGCGAAAAAATCGAAGCCGGCGACGTTCTCATCGGCCTTTCTTCCACAGGCTGTCACTCAAACGGATATTCACTCGTACGCAAACTTGTAACAAACTTTGACGAACCATTCGGCGACAGCGGAAAAACAATCGGCGAAGTTCTTCTCACACCGACACGCATTTATGTTCGTCCGGTAATGGATGTTCTTTCAAAATTCGGAAAATCAGTTCACGGTATGGTACATATCACAGGCGGCGGATTCTACGAAAACGTTCCGCGTATGTACAAAAAAGGCGCTAATCTTGTAAGCGTAATCAAAAAGGACAGCTGGGAAAAACCTGCTATCTTTGCTGAACTGGAACGCCGCGGAGCAGATCCGGAAGGCATGTGGGGAACATTCAACATGGGTATCGGTCTTGTTCTTGCAG
>JAEENG010000039.1 GCA_016283615.1 Treponema sp. | reverse complement strand
AATGAAGATGCTCAACTGGTTTGACGGTTACCTTTACAAGCCGTTCAAAAAGCATAAAATCACAGAGCTTCTGGAAAGCGAACTCCGTAACCAGAGCGAAGAACTCGAAGAACTTGAACTTGCAGACGACGAAGAAGTAATGGCACTCTCACGCCCGGAAAAACCGGTTGCCTCTGAGCTTAAAATCCTCGTTGCAGAAGACCATCCTGTTAACCGTAAACTTCTCGAAACCTTTGTCAAAAAGACAGGCGCCGATGTTTACCTTGCAGAAGACGGTCAGCAGGCAGTCCAGGCCGTCCGCGAAAACAAGGACATCGATTTAATCTTTATGGACATCCAGATGCCTGTAATGAACGGTATAGAAGCCACAGTTGAACTCAGAAAAGACGGCTACAATGGAATTATCATCGCCTGTACCGCAAACAACGATTCAACTGATTTTGATTCATACATCAGTTCCGGAATCAACGACATTATCGTAAAACCATTTAAAAGCGATACCATCAAAAATATTCTGGAAAAATGGAGCACGGTTATGGAAACGGCAAACCTTGCTTCGATCACAAATATAAACGTAGAAATCAACAAGGAAAGCGCCTGGGACAAACAGAGTTTTACAGAAACTGTTGCAGGCGACATGGCTCTTGCAGAAAGCATCATCAATTCATTTATTGAACAGACAGACAAGATAATTGCGGACGCAAAAAAAGCCATCGGAGAATGTGACTTTACCGAACTGCGCGCAGCAAGCCACTCACTTTGCGGCAGTTCTGGAACCATAAGTGCCACAAAACTTGCCGAGTACGCAAAACGATTGAACCAGTCGGCAAAGGCAGAAGACATCGCTTCATGCAACTTTGACCTCAACGAATTTGAACACGAATACGAAGTATTTAAATCACTTTCTAAAGATTATCTGGAGAAAAAATAATGGCTGTTCCATATATAAAAACCAATTTTCATACACATTCAATTTTCTGCGACGGAAAAAGCACCCTCGAAGAAAACGTTCTTTCTGCCATCGGCAAAGAAATTAAAATACTTGGATTTTCGAGCCATTCCGTTTACCCGAACGATCTTTCATTCAATATGAAAACTGCGGACTTTGACAATTACTGCATGAATATTGATTTTCTCAAAATGAAATACAATTCGCAGATTGATATAAGACTCGGTTTTGAAGCAGACTACATCCAGAACTTCTGCCGCCCTGATTTTTTTGCATACAGAAAATTCAATCCGGACTTTTTAATCGGCTCCGTTCATTTTATGTACAACGGCGAAAAGGAACTGGACAAGGTTCTGGCTGTGGATAACAGCCCGGCCATTTTAATGGACGGCTTAAAGAAAATTTACAACGACGACGCAAAAAAAATGATCTGCCACTATTTTGAATGCGAAAGGCAGATGCTTGATGAATGCAATTTTTCGATTATTGGGCACGCGGATTTAATAAGAAAGTTTAACGGTAAAATTCACTTTTTTGACGAGAACGAAAGCTGGTACAAAGAGCAGGTAAAACTCACGGCACACGCAATCAAAAAAGCAGGCGTTATTGCAGAAGTAAACACCGGCGCCCTTTCGCGCGGCTACGACTGCATCTACCCGTCTGATTACTTTTTGAGCCTCTTATACGAAGAAGGCGTCCCTGTCATGATAAACAGCGACGCCCACGATTCAAAAAATCTGGATTATGCCTTTGATCTTGCCCTCCGGAAGGTAAAGGAAGCCGGTTACACCGAACTTGCTTACCCGGAAAAGGGCAATATTGTTACAATGTCAATTTAACTAGCGGTTTGAACGCTCGTTGTGTGTCTGGCACTGGATACACATAAAAGCGTATGGAATTGCTTCCAGACGTTCCTGTGGAATTTCCTGGCCGCATTTAAGGCACTTTCCGTAAGAGCCCTGCTTGATTCTGTCAAGTGCATTGTTAATCATCTGAAGTCTGTTGGAATCCTGTGCGCCGAGAGACTCCAGAAGCTGTCCGTCTACTACATCAGAAGCAACGTCAACTTCGTCTCCTGAGATACCGCCTTCAAGGATTTTTTTATAGTCAGTGTTTTGTCCTGCAAGTGATTCAAGAATAACTTTTTTTTGAGCCAGCAGCTGCTCTTTCATTTTTTCAATAAATGCTTGTTCCATAATGTCTTACTCCCGTTGACAATTTTTTTCATAAGTTGATAATAAAGTATAATTAAGATTCAGCAAAAAAGCAAACTTTTTTTGGAGGAAATGTGGCTAAAGAAGAAGCAATTGAAGTTGAAGGTATTGTAAAGGAAGCTCTTCCTAATACAATGTTCCGTGTTGAACTCAAAAACGGCGGTCATGTAATCATGGCTCACTTGTCAGGTAAGATGCGAAAGCACTACATCAGAATCGTTCCGGGCGACAGCGTAAAAGTTGCTCTTTCTCCGTATGATTTGAACCGCGGACGCATCATTTTCCGCGAGCGCTAATCTTCACAAAACTCTCCGCTGTATGCAGGAGAGTTTTTTATTTTCCGCTGCCGGTTAAAAGACCGCGCAGACTCCTTATAATTCCACCGATGCCGGAAACAATACCTGCAAGGCACAAAATCGGCCCGAACGGAAATAAAAGAATACTGTATCTGCTCAAAGAAAAACAAACGGCTGTAATTGCGAGGTTTCTGAGCAGGCTAAAAAAATAGTCGCCTTTTGTGTATGAGCGTCGTTCATAATTTGTGTATGTGCGCCATGCGCCGTACGGGTCGTCGTTCCGGCTGTAATTGTTCTGCTGGTTCTGCTGTTGCCATGCACCTGCCCACGCAGACCACGGGTCACGGGCGCTCTGTCCGCCCCAGTTAGAGTTATATGTCGACTGAGAGTCATAACTGCCGTAAGAATCGTACTGTGCGCGTTTGGCGGCGTCTCCCAGCACATCGTATGCGGCGTTAATCTGTTTAAATTTCTCTTCTGCCGTCTTGTCGCCGGGATGTAAATCCGGATGATATTTACGGGCAAGTTTTTTATATGAAGCTTTAATCTGGTCCTGAGTTGCAGTTTTGCTTACTTCAAGAATACTGTATAAATCTTCCACGCTTTTTCCTTTCTGCTAAATTGTTATATAAAAAAAATAATCAAATCAAGGGCGCGTTACAAGAAAAATTTTTTTTTATTTTTCTCAGATCTTGAATTAATCCCGTACCGGCAGAAGCAGGGCTATTTTATTAAAACCCAGGTTGCCCCGGAACCGCCGTGATTTCTGTCGTTGTGTCCGCTTACACCAAGGTGCTTGTTCTGTTCGATAAATGTACGGACCATTGGCCCAAGAACAGGGTCGCTTCCTGTCGAGTGGATTCCCTTGCCGTGAACGATTTCTATTTTTTTAAGACCGCGCTTTACGGCATCATTTACAAAGGTTTCAAGGCGGGCCCAGGCTTCGTCGCGTGTATTTCCGTGAAGGTCAATTCTGGCTTCGGGGCGCATTTTACTTATGTACTCGCGGCTTTGCATCAACGCAGCTTCTTCGCTGCTTTCCCTGATTGCGTCCTTGTCGGTTACGCCGTAACGTCTGAGCCAGAGTTCCATAGGGTTTATGGTCGGATTCTGTTTTTCTTTAGCGGACTCTTTCGGGCTTTCTGCAACCTTTCCTGCGTTCTGGATAAAGTCAGCGTTTGCTTTTTTACGGCTTACCTGCTCAGGCTTTTGAACGCTTTCCTTTTTTTGAGATTTTTTTGCCTTTTCCTGCTTATCCCACTGATTTAAAATATCACCAAAGTCCATTACTGCGCTTTCCTTAATTGATTTCGAATACGAGGTCTTTTAAAACCCAGCCGTTGATTTCGTCACTTTCAATATAATAATAATCTCCGGCCTTTTCCAGAATTTTTACGCGCTTGCAGCTGGAAGCGTTGTGCGATGACGAAGTTACAACTTCCGGAACCGGGCTAACGTTTCCGCCTGCAAAAACGCCCCACTCCGGCAGGAGGGCCGCACCGCTTCTGATTGTCAGAACCAGTGCCACAAAGGTGAGCACAAAAAATATCTGTACTTTTTTTCCGTGCCAGATAAATACGCTCAAAATAAAAAGAACGAGCAGAACAAAGCAGGCAGCAAGACCTGCGATAAAAAGCAGAACGCTTGGTTCACGGTCGCCTTCGCTGCCGTAAAGTTTATATTCAATCCGGCGTCTTTCGCCGGCAGCTGAAGAAAACGGCAGACTGGTCCGTTCCCTTAAACGAAGTTCTGCAAGTTTTTTGCAGTCATCAGGCCTGATTAAAATTTCTTCGTCTCCGGTTGAATCATGATTTGAGCCTTCAAAAGCAGATTTAAATACTTCGTCAGCCTTTCCCAGTTCAAATCTTTCGTAAACATGGTTTTGTGCATGATTTGCCGAAGGCTTGACAATTATCCTGCACTGAGGAAGTGCAACTTGTTTTTTTGAACCGTTATAGGCCGTGGCAAGAATCGCAAAATCCGGGCAGGTATAAGTTCCGCTTTCAAGGATTTTCCAGGAGAATCTTGCAACCGGGTAAAAGTCTGCAGAAAATTCTGAGCCGGTGGTTCCGCCGCGTGTTATGTCGTAGCGTTCAAGTTCCTTAAAAATTGAATTTTTAGGAAGCGTCCACGAAAATTTTAAAATCTGAACAAAATACTTCAGGTTTACGCTGATTATGAGTTCGTCGCCCTGATTTACAGTCACTTCCTTTACACCGCCGGCAGTTCTTGAATTCAATACGGCGCCTTCAAAATTTACATCCATAACCGGAGCAATTACTGCAGGGTTTTCGTAAACTTCAACGCTTTCAAAAGCAAGGTAATATGTCCTGTACCCGATAATTGCGATAAGAGGCGGCATCCGGACCGGACCTGTATCACGAAATGTAAACCAAAGATGAACCGCAGTTCCCCGCGTACCATCGCTGTCCAGGTATTCCTCGCGCTTTGAAGAAACGAGCTGAACTCCCGGAGGAAGTTCCGGCAGATCGGTCTGAACCTGCGACGGAGAATAAGTCGGGATTTTTAAGGTGTAGCCGTTTTCCTGGGCTGTAAAAAAGATTTTGCTGTCAGGCACAACCTTGAGCTGTTTGAGCTGGGAGTGCGACAGTGTCCTGGAAAAGGCCGGCAGGAGGAGCGATATAAATTCAACAAGAACAAAAACTAATAGTCGATTGCAGAACTTTCTTTGCGGTTTGATTGAAGTTTTTTCCATTGTTCCCTTTCCTCCTGTTGAATTAATGTAAACACCTGATCAGAAAGTGTGTTGTCTTTATTGTCTATGCTTGTGGCAGTCATTTCGGTTTCTGCACTTTGTGCTGAACGGCTCTGTGCAAGCTGGACCGAAAACTCCAGATTGATTTTTGCGTCGATGTTTGAGTTGTCGAGCAGGATTGCCTTTTTAAAATATTCACTTGCTTCATCGTAGCGTCCCTGCCGGTTTTTAATGATGCCGATGTTGTAGCAGGCGGCACTTTTTAGTTTTGCGTCGTCCGAACCTTCAACCTGATCAAGGCGCTGGAGGGCGGCTTCGTATTCTTCCTGCATGAGGTAGGTACTTGCCAGATTGAATGAAGCGTAGTGCTGCAAAACCATATTGTCTTCAATTTTTGCATCGATGTAAGTGCGCAAAAACTGGCCGGTCGCCTTCTGGTATTCTTTCTGGTGCCAGTCCCAGATTCCGCGGAGGACGGTTCCCTTGCCGCTCTTACATGAAGACAAAAGATTTACAAGAACAAAAACCATTGTCAGCAGAGAAAGTTTTTTATTCTTAAAAAAGTGAATGTCAAATTCCCCGGCAAAATACGAAAGGACAAAGAACAATAAGCCGAAGAAGAGAAAAATTCCGTGGCGTGACACCGGCAGAAATTCAGTGGATTCAACACTGGAAACCTTTGAAGAAACTTCTTTTAACAAAGTCAAAGCCGAGCCGTCAGAATCAGCCGCCAGATAAGTAATGTACGGGCGGTTATTAAGAGCTGACGGAACTGAAAGTTTTTTCTGGTTTACAAAGGCTGCAGCGTCAATCATTTTGTCGGCGCGCAGTGAAGTTTTTACCTTTGTTTTTCCGTCGCCTGCAGTAATTTCTACGGGATTTGGCTGGCCAAAACCAATGAGAGTTACCGGAAATGCAAACTTTCCGGCGTCTTCAAGTGCGCGCACGAGATTTGAGTCAGTTTCGTCCCCGTCCGTAAAAACCCAGATGTGGGGATTATGAGAGCAGTTTGTCGGAAAGGATTGAATTGCGGCCTGGATTCCCTTGCCGATTGATGAACCGGCAGAAGTCATCAAAGACGGAGAAAGGTTTTCCAGCAGGGATTTTACGGCGCTCACGTCCTGAGTCAAAGGAAGTGCAATTACACCGTCGCCCTTTGCAAGTACGACAGAAACTTCTGTTCCGCCCATGCGCTCCAGAAGTCCGTTTGCGTAGGCAGATGCCGCTTCAAGCCGGCTCAGTCCGTCCGGACAGTCGGTTGCGGTCATGCTGTACGAAATATCAAAGACAAAACTTACGGCGTCTCCGCTTTTCTGGAGAGGAACAGGTTTTAAGCCCCACGAAATTCCTGCAAATGCAAAGATAACCATAACGCAGGCAGCGAGGCGGAAAACCGTGCGCCACAAAATCGCATTTTTAAATTTTGAAAAATCATTGTTTCCGGAAAAAGAAGTTTCCTTATACATTTTTCCGAGGAAGGAGGTTGCTCTTTTAAAACTAAAAATTGAATAGATTGCGATTGGAATCAAAAGCAGTAAAAACACAAATGCATACGGACGCTCAATACCCATTTTAGAAAACCTCCTTCAAGAAAATTCTTTTTATAATCCATGCAATCACGAATAAAACGGCCGCAAGCAGGATGAATTTTTTGTATAAATATTCAACTACGGTCTTGTAGTGAAAAGTCTGAGTTACACTTTCGCGCTGGCTGATTAAGGAAAGCGACTGTGAAAGCTGGGAGGTGGATTCAATTCCAAAATAACGTCCGCCAGCGCTCTGTGCTATTGATTCAAGGCCGCTCGTGTCAAACTCCGATTCATAATAACCGGAATGAACCTGGCCTGTTTTTGGGTCGATGTATTCAATCGGAACAGAACCACGGGTTCCGATTCCAAATGCGTAAAGGGTAATATTGTTTTCGCGCGCAAGGCGGGCAGCTGTCTCCGGATGAACTGAGCCCGCGTTGTTTTCGCCGTCTGTAATCAAGACAATGCATTTTTTTGGCGCCGAAGAGGCAATCAGATGGTAAACCGCACTGCTCAGGCCCGTTCCAATCGCAGAACCTTCTCCAAGGCCTCCGATTACAAGGCTGTCCAGACGATTTAAAAAAAACTCCGAATCGCTTGTCGGCGGAACAACAGCAGCCGCTTCACTTGCCATCGCAACGAGTGCAAAACTTGCGCCGCGGTTTGAGTTGACCAGTGTGTGAATTCCACGGCGTGCGGCTTCGAGGCGTGTCATGTTTGCAATATCTTTTGCGGCCATCGAAGGACTTGTATCAAGCACAAAGAGGATGTCTGCACCCCTGGAAGTGTAAATCTTTTCGTGGTGGTGAATTACAGGTTCTGCAAAGGCCAAAACCAGGCACACATAGCCGAGAATACACAATATGTCAGAAGAAACCTCGAGGAAAGATCCGAACCGGCCGTCCCATTCAAAGGCCCTTCCCTTCCAGTCGGACAAAGTGAGCGGAAAGGCAATGCGCTTAAAGATTTTGAGTTTTCGCAAAATATAAAGCAGAGGAATTGCAAGTAAAAACAAAAAGGCTGCAGGATTTTCAAACGCCGGCATTTTCTTCCTCCACATCAAATAATTCAATCGCCTTGCGGGCACGCTTTGTCATAAGTTCCCGCTCGCCTTCGGCAAGGATGGCTTCATACATGGAAGCAGGCTGACGCTTAGTATCGAGCGAGCCGTTTGCAAAACAGATGTAATCGCACCTCTGGAACACGGTATAAAGTTCATTAACAGCTGTTTCCTGGCTTTCATTCAGCGAGCCGAGTGCAAATTTTTCGAAGGTTGAATACAGACTGCCTGTCGCAACACTTTTGAACGACTCATCAAAACGCGCACAGAGATAATTTCTGAGCAGGCGTTTTAATTCAACACAAAAATCGTAATCACGGCGATTTTTATATTCCTTAACAAGTTTTGCAAGGTTTTTGTCAGTCTGTTTTTTTAGTTTTCTAAGCCGTCTGTAGTCCCTGGCCGAAGCGTAATAAATCAAAAAGGCCGGCAAACGGATTATAAAAATAATCAGCGGGAGTAAAATTACAAGGCTTACGGCGCCGATTATTCCAAGCATGAATGTTGTTCCCGGAACTGCCATCGGAGGCTTTGACGGGCGCATCACCATTGTGCCGGTTGCCTGAGCAATTGAGTAAATTGTAATCGGTGCAAAATCTACAAAAAAGGCAGCGCCTGAGTCATCAAGTTTCTGCGCACGGCGGACAAGGCGTTCAAGGTCAAAGCCTGCAAAATCGATTGTGCCGCTTTTCCACGGAATAAAAGAAATGGTAAGTGAATATTCAAAACCGGTGTGCTCGAGCACGGCTTTTTGAACGAGGCATTTGTCCGAAAGGTTTGCAAAGGCTTCAAAATTGCAGTCGAGTTCGAGGGAGGTAGTCTGGGCTCCGGTAATTTTGTCAGAAAACAAATCCGCGTCAGAGTGGAAAACGTATTTGAGCTCCGAGCGGTCTCCAACGTACGGCGTTTTAGGAATTAAAATCTGAACCGCACCGTGCTCCGACTGAAGTCCCGAAGACTGGGCAGCAGCACCGGCGGTAAAAACGAGGGCACACAAAACAGCCAGAAAGGCTTTTTTTAATTGAATTTGAATCAATGTTTTGCCCTCCTCAAAAAGAACCTGCTCAAAACGAGGGCCGGGTCTTCTGTTGTGGACAGCTGGAGCGGATGGATTCCGTGGCGGATGCAGTGTTCGCTCCAGTTGTCAAGGCGGCGGCGGTTTTCTTCAAGCCATGCATGCTTAAACTTTTTGGAAAGTGTCGGAAGTCTCATCTGGAGCTGGCTTTCAACATCAGAAAAAAGAACTGAACCGATTTCGCTCAGACTTGCGTCAGACGGATCTGTAATGCGGATTGCAACTACATCATTTTTAGCCGCAAGGCGCGCAAGGTTCTGCTGGTACCCCGTTGAACGGAAGTCAGAAATTACAAAAACAAGGGCTCTCTTTCGCAAAAGTTTTGTCGCTCCCGCAAGTGCCCCGGACAAAACCGAGCCGTTTTCGACACTGGATTCAAGTTCATCAAGGTGGGACAAAATCAGCATCTGCTGATCAGGACCGCTTTTGGGAGGTGCAGAGAATCTGATTTTTCCGTCAAATAAAACCGCACCGGCTGACATACCGTTCATCGAGGCGGCAAGGAGAAGAAGGGCTGCGGCTTCAGAAGCGCACTCAAGGCGGCTTTTTCCGTCAGAGCCAAGAAACATCGAGGCCGATCTGTCAACAACAAAAAATACGTTCAGATCGCGATCTTCTTCGTATAGTTTTATAAAAGGTTTACCCATGCGGGCCGTAACGTTCCAGTCGATTGCCCTTACATTGTCGCCGTTCAGGTACTCGCGGACACTGTCAAATTCAATCCCCTGTCCGCGGTAAAGAGAGCGGAAGTTACCGTTCCTCATCTGTTCAGCAAGAGTTGAGGCAGTAATTGTCAGAAGAGAAGCTTTTTTTAAAAGTCCGCTTTTACCGGCGCTTAAAATTTTAGGCATATTCAAAAATTCCTAAGCGGTTACGGAACAGGAACAAAAGAAAGAATGCGGGTGATAATATCGTCGGCAGTAACTCCGTCTGCGGCAGCTTCGTACGAAAGTACAAGGCGGTGACGCAGAACGCTCAGGGCAACGGCATTTACATCTTCCGGAGTTACAAAGGAACGTCCGCTGAACATTGCGTGTGCCTTTGCGCACTGGAGCATTGCAATTCCTGAACGAGGTGAAGCACCAAAAGAAATGTATTTTGAAATATCATTCTTTTTTGAAGTTGCAGTGATGGTTCTTGTTACAGAAACAATCGAAACAATGTATTCAACAATGCTGTCGTCACAGGTAACACTGTCGAGAATCCGCTGCAGGTCTTTTATTTTTTCTTTTGTAAGAATCTTTTTTACGGCAACCTGGTCTGCCTTGCCGCAGGTTTTTACGATTTGAATTTCTTCCTGGGCAGTCGGGTACGGAACCATAACTTTGAGAAGAAAACGGTCAAGTTCGGCTTCCGGCAGGTTGTAGGTTCCTTCCTGTTCAATCGGGTTCTGGGTTGCAAGAACAAGGAACGGGTCTGGAAGAGGATAAGTTTCTTCGCCGATTGTAACCTGCTTTTCGGCCATTGCTTCAAGCAGAGCCGACTGAACCTTTGCAGGCGCGCGGTTGATTTCGTCCGCAAGCACGAGGCTGGTAAAAACAGGTCCCTTTCTTACAGTAAATTTTCCGCTTGTCTGTTCGTAAATCAAAGTTCCGCTGACATCGGCAGGCAGAAGGTCTGGTGTAAATTGAATTCGTTTAAAATCGATGCCCGAGATATCGGCAAAGGTTTTTACGGCGAGAGTTTTTGCAAGTCCCGGAACACCTTCAAGAAGGATGTGGCCTCCGCAGACAATTGCTGTCAGAATTCCGTCGATTACTTCAGTCTGGCCGACAAGGCGTTTTGCGGCTTCTTTTCTGACTGAATCGATAATCTTTTTGCAGTTGTCAAAGTCTTCAGGAGTTACGTTATTTAAATCAGATTTTTTTTCCATTAATTGTGCCTCAATAGTTACAAATTATGCATAAAAACTGCATAATTATACATTTTTATAATTGACTAGTGCATAAAATAGCGATAATATACTTTACCATGTTAAACCCTTTAGCACAAGAATTGAATAAAACACTCCACGGAACAACACCGGGAGATTTATTGTCGGATTTAGGAACTCGTATTTTCTTCCCGCGCGGAATTATCAGCCAGGGCGGCGAAGCTAAAAAATTTGGTAAAGTTGCAAATGCCACTATCGGTACAACCATCATCGACGGCAAACCTGCAATTCTCGAAGCAATTCACAAATATGCTCCGACATTGTCAGCAGCAGAACTCGTAGCTTACGCTCCGACAGCCGGCAATCCGGACCTCCGTGCTTTATGGAAAGACCTCATTTACAGAAAGAATCCTGGTCTCAAGGGCAAAACAACTTCTCTTCCGGTTGTAGTACCGGGACTTACAGCAGGTATTTCATATCTTTCTGACCTCTTCGTAGACGAAAATAAACCGCTTCTTGCAGCTAACCCGTCATGGGACAACTACGCTCTTGTTGTAGAAACAAGACGTAATTCACAGCTCCACACATTCAATCTGTTTGCCGACGGCGGATTTGACCTTAAGTCATTCAAGGCAGCAGTAGAAAAAGAAGCAGAATCAGGTTCAGTACGCATTTTATTGAACTTTCCTCAGAACCCGAGCGGTTACAGCCCGACAAACGCCGAAGCCGCACAGATTGTAAAAATCGTTCGCGACGTTGCAGACAAGGGAGTAAAAGTTCTCGTTCTTGATGACGACGCTTACTTTGGATTGAATTACGAAAATGATATCTACCCTCAGTCACTCTTTGCTGAATTTGCCGATCTGCACGAAAATGTTCTCGCAGTAAAAATCGACGGTCCGACAAAAGAAGACTTTGTATGGGGATTCCGCTGCGGCTTCCTCACATTCGGCGGCAAAGGCCTTACAGCCGACCACTACACTGCCCTCGAAAAGAAACTCATGGGACTTATCCGCTCATCAGTAAGCTGTTCTTCAACACCAAGCCAGAGCCTTGCTCTCCGCGCTTTTGCTGACCCGGCACTCGATCTGCAGAAAAAAATCTTCCGCGAAGTTCTGGAAAAACGTTACAAGGCAGTAAGAAAATTTGTTTCTTCACATACATGTTCAAAACTTGAACCGCTTCCTTTTAACTCAGGCTACTTCATGAGTTTTAAGACAAAGGGAATCAATGCAGAAGAACTCCGCCAGAAAATTCTCCAGGAAAAACAGATCGGAACAATTTCTATCGATGCAAATACACTCCGCGTTGCATTCAGCTCGTTAGAAGAATCCCTGATCGAAACAGTTTATTCGGCAATTTACGATTGCGCCGAACGAATGTAAAAGTTATAATTGGCTCATGGACAAAAAATCTTTTTTACGCTTTCTAGCGCCAGTTTTTTTAATCCTGGGTCTTTTTTCTTCATGCAATAATTCAACAGACACAGATACTTTTACAATCTGGACCGACCGCCCGGAATTTGTCTCATACTCAGAACTTTACAATTCATTAAATCCAAAATCAAAGGCAATCGTAGTTTACAAGCCGAATCTTGCAAACTCGCTCCCGCCTGCAAAAGACGAAGAAAAGCCGGACCTCGTTGTAGGTTCATTCCTCAAAAATAAAAGAATCAAAAAGAATTTCCGGCCGCTCGACGGGCTTTTAAGCGAAGACACCGTCAGGGCAGACACAATTTACAGGCCGCTTCTTGACTGGGGCAAGGCTTCGGGCAAACAGTTTCTGTTTCCTGTAAGTTTTAACATGCCGCTAGTAATTTTTTCCGTAAAAAACGAATACCTTCTTCCAAAAAATTATTCGATTTCCCTGGATGAATTAAAAACGACGGCCGCCCAGTTCAACGCAAAAAACAAAGACGACTTTTACGTAAAAATGGGCTTTGGACCTTCATGGGACAACGAATTTTTGTATCTCGTTACAAAAAACTTCGGTCAGTGCTTTAAGGAAAAGGGAACTTCCTTTACAACCGACATGGCTAAACTCAAGCAGTCGGTTGAATACATCAAGGACTGGACACAAACAGCCAACACTTCGACAACGAGCGAACAGGACTTTCAGTTCAAATACCTGTACACGCCAAAATACCGTCAGGTTACCGAAGAACGAACTTTGTTTGCCTACACATCAAGTGAAGACATTTTTGCAATTACCTCGGAACAGATTAAAAACCTCGCCTTCCGCTGGATTACTGTAAGAGACAAAATTCCGGTTCAGGACAATATGGTTTCTATGGCAATTTACCGGAAATCACGCCAGCCTAAAGATGCAGAAAATTTTATCACATGGTTCTTCCAGGCTGAAAACCAGAAAAGCATGCTTGAACGTGCAAAAAAAATGGATCTTTCGAGCATGACATTTGGTATTTCAGGCGGATTTTCTTCCCTGCACACTGTAAACGAACTTGTATTTCCGACTTATTACCACACACTTTTAGGAAACCTGCCTGCAGAAAAATCCCTTGCAGCCCCATATGCCTTTCCTTCGCGCTGGATAAGCCTTAAGGAACGCGTTGTTTACCCGTATCTTATTTCTGCGGGCAACACAAACCAGGAAAAAGAAACAGAAACCATCACACAGCTTCTTTCTGCCTGGGAAAAGCAGTTCAACTGATCGAATTTCTAAACTTTCTCTGCACTGCGCCGATATTTAAAGTATAGAGGCGCAGTTATGGTTGATTCTATTTCATTAAACGCATATTCATACAATGGAATTGTCTCAGGAAGTTCAGGAAAATTATATGTTCCTGTGAGCCCTTCTGCCGTAATTTACTCTCAGTTTGACCACATTTCAGGCGTTGCCGCACCAGACAACCAGAACGGAATCGCAGTCAGCAAAATCCAGATATTAAATTCGCTTATAAATCAGTTGATTAGTTTAAGAAATGAACCTAAGCAGCCCCTCTACGGAGACAACGAAGACGCCTTTGCTCAGGGTGAACTTGACAGCCTGATTCAAAATTATCAGGGTGAATTGCAGAAAGAAATTGATAAGGCAAATATAAGCGGTTACGGACTTGCAGGATTGAACCCGCAGCCCGGAACACTTCTCAATATCGAAGCCTAAGCCCAGATAAGCCAGAGAACGATTGCACTTGCGGCAGTTGTAAGAACTGTAAAGGTTCCGCCAACTTTAAGCCACTTGGCAAAATTCATCGGATAGCCTTCACGTTTAACAATCCCCATAGCCACAACGTTTGCACTTGCTCCAAATGGAGTTAAGTTACCGCCAAGACAGCTTCCTACAAGAAGGGCAAACATCAGAAGTTCAGCGCCGACACCGGTTACAGGGTCTACAAGGCCAAGCCCGAGTGCCATTTTCTTTGCAACAGGAAGCATAACCATAATATAAGGCACGTTGTCAACAAAGCCTGAAATTATGATGGAAACAACGAGAATTACGATAAAGCCGATAAACTTGCTTCCGCCTGTTTTTGATACGAGGAATGCGGCAAAGTCGTCCAGAAGTCCGACACCGGCAATTGCTCCAACCATAACAAAGATTCCGCAGAGGAAGAAGATTGTTTCCCAGTCCAGACCTTTGATAAGTTCCCAGGTTTCTGCCCTGGACTTTTTCTGATTCAACAGATACCAGAGAACGCCGCACACAGCAAGAATCATTACAAATCCGCCGGAAGACATTTTCATTACAGCAGACGGAAGAACTTTTTCCAGAACAGGAGAAACGAACGAAAGTGCTGCAAGACCAAAAATCATCAGAAGCATAAGAATTGCAGGGAATGCAGAAATAACAGGTTCAGTTTCTACAGCAGTCTTATCCTTGTATTTTGCAAACATAGCGTAAAAGAAAACACAGCCTGTAAGAAGACCTGCCTGAATTACAAAGAAGATTGAAAGGCGTCCGTCGTGAACAAAAAAGTCGTTGAAGTTGTAACCTGCTTCTGCGGCAAAAATCATGCTCGGAGGATCACCGACGAGGGTTGCGGTTCCTTCAAGGTTTGACATAACTGCAAGACCAATCATGAACATGGTCGGGTTCATCTTTAACTTTTTGCACAGCGAAAGAGCGATCGGGGCCATTACAAGAACAGTCGCAACGTTTTCTACGAAAATCGAAATGATACCTGTCATTGCAAGGATGAATACCATTGCAACGCCTGTAGAAGGAGCTGCCGCAACGAGAGCATCTGCGATTTTTGCAGGCACTTTTGAATACAGAAACAAGGCGGCGATAGTCATTGCGCCCACGTAAATCATCATTACGTTCCAGTTAATCAAAGTTCCGAACGAATGCGAAAGGGCAAAAAGCCTGCCTGTTGTTTGACCGTCTGCCTTAAAAATGATTCCCGGAAAAATAATTGCGAGCGTAATTGTCAGAATAGCCGCAATACTTGTAAACCATACCTTTTTTTCCTGAAAGGCAATTACGAGGACGTACATTAAAACGGCAGCTGCCAGTACGACCCATTTTAAAATTGAATCCATGTTTTTCCTCTGTTTTATTTCGTTAAAAGTACCATTTTTTTCGTCTTCTGTCGAGAAAGTCATCTCACGCAGATTACGGATTTTTCTAGTGTATCTGATTGAATATAAGGCCAAAAAACACTATAATGGGCGCAATAGTTTTCTTATAAGGAGCTTCTAATGACAGTTAACGAAATCAAAAACTCAAAGATTCGTTCTTGGGTTGAAGAATGTGTTAAGATGTGTGAACCGGACAATGTTGTAGTATGCGACGGTTCTACAAAAGAGTATGACCAGTTGATGCAGAAATGTGTTGACGCAGGTCTTGCAACACCACTCGCTAAAAAACCAAACAGTTTCTTGTTCCGCTCACTTCCAAGTGATGTAGCCCGTGTTGAATCACGTACATTTATTTCATCAGTAAAAGAAGAAGATGCAGGTCCAACAAACCACTGGATCGACCCTGTTGAACTCAAGGCAACAATGAAAGGTCTTTACAAAGGATGTATGCACGGACGCACAATGTACGTTATTCCTTTCTGTATGGGACCACTTGGTTCACCAATCGCTAAATACGGCGTTGAACTTACAGACTCAGAATACGTTGTATTGAACATGGACATCATGACACGTGCCGGCGAAAAAGTATGGCAGTATCTCGATGACAACTTTGTTCCATGTCTCCACTCAGTTGGTAAACCGCTCAACAACGGCGAAAAAGACAACGGAATCTGGCCATGTGCAGACGTTGAACACAAATACATTTCACAGTTCCCGGAAGAACACCTCGTATGGTCTTACGGTTCAGGATACGGTGGAAACGCCCTCCTCGGAAAAAAATGTTTCGCTCTTCGTATCGCTACTGTTATTGCTCGTCAGGAAGGCTGGCTTGCAGAACACATGCTTATTCTTAAACTTACTAACCCACAGGGTGAAGTTAAATACGTTACAGGTGCTTTCCCTTCAGCATGTGGAAAAACAAACCTCGCAATGCTTATTCCAACAATTCCTGGCTGGAAAGTTGAAACAATCGGTGATGATATCGCATGGATGAAATTCGGCGATGACGGCCGTCTCTATGCTATCAACCCTGAAGCAGGTTTCTTCGGTGTTGCACCGGGAACATCTGCAGAATCTAACAAGAACGCCCTCATTTCTGCTTCTAAAAACACAATTTTCACAAACTGTGCACTCACAGAAGACGGAGATGTATGGTGGGAAGGTATCGGATACCCTGCTACAGGCAAACTTGTTGACTGGAAAGGACAGACACGTGATGCTCTTCCAAAAGACAAAGCTCCTAAGGGAGAAGAAATGGCTCACCCGAACGCACGCTTTACAGCACCTGCTAAACAGTGTCCATGTATCGCTCCTGAATGGGAAGATCCAAAAGGTGTACCTATCAGTGCTATCCTCTTTGGTGGACGCCGCCCGTCAACTGTACCTCTCGTACATCAGTCACGCTCTTGGGAACACGGTGTATTCCTCGGATCAATCGTTGGTTCAGAAATCACTGCTGCTTCTACAATCAATGCCGCTGAAGTTGGTAAAATCCGCCGCGACCCGTTCGCAATCATCCCATTCTGCGGATACAACATGGGTGACTACTTCCAGCACTGGATCGATGTTGGTAACGCAGCAAAAGACAAGAATCTTCTTCCAAAGATCTTCTACGTTAACTGGTTCCGCAAGGACGAAAACAACGCAGATCTTCCAGGCGGATTCATGTGGCCGGGATACGGTGACAACTCACGCGTTCTCGCATGGATTTTTGACCGCTGTGACGGAAAAGACAACTGCGTAGATACACCAATCGGTTTCATGCCAAAAGACGGTGCTATCAACACAGACGGTCTTGCTGACTACTACAAGAAAACTCTTCCTGAAATCCTCAAAGTTGATGTTGAAGGATGGAAGAAAGAAGTTAAGGATATTCGTGAAAACCACTATCCAAAATTTGGAAAACACCTTCCAAAAGAACTTACAGCAATCCTCGATGATTTGGATGCTCGCTTGAACAAATAAATCTGACTGATGTTAGATACGTCGAGTCAAGGCACGCATACGCTTAAAGCCTTGACTTCGCCGTTTTTAGGGTTTGTAATAAACCCTAAATAAAGAACCGCACTTTTGATAAAGTGCGGTTCTTTTATGCCCGGGACAAAAAAAGACCTGCACCGGAAAGTGCAGGTCAGCAGCAGGAAATATATAAAGTGTTTACTTCTGGAGTAACTTGAATACACCGTCGTCCATGTATTCAACGCCGATGTTATCCTGGGCAACCGGTGTCCTGCCCTTTAAGAAGAAGTCTTTAAGGAGACTCAGGTAATAAGAGCAGACATGGTCTTCAGGATCTTTTTTATTCAATTCTTCAAGGAGAGCATTTGCCTTTTCGTACTCTTTAGATTCAAAAAGGTTCATAGCTTCTTCCCAGTCAGAAAGATATGCTTTTTTATCCTCAGTTAAATCAGCTGCAAAACAAATCGGTTCATAAAGGCGTATCGGAGTATTTACGTTTACAACGCGTACGCGGTCAAGTTTACGGACGATGATTGAACTGTCCAGAAGCTTTGCTGTAGCTTCGCTGCACAGAATACCGCCGGTTGAATACTGCTTATTTACACCTTCAAGACGGCTTGCAAGGTTAACGTTGTTTCCCATCATAGTGTAGTTCTTTTTGTTTTCACTACCCATGTAGCCGGCAATCATTTCGCCGCTGTTGATACCGATACGGGTAAAGAGTTTTTTACCGTTCGATACAAGGATCTTAAAGGAATCATACAAATCGTCTTCCATATCAGATGGTTTTGCATCAAGAGAAGCGATTTTAAGGATTTCTTTATTCATCTCTTCTTCGGCAGCCTTCATTTTGATTGCTGCAGTTACGGCTCTGACAGCGTGGTCTTCCATTTTTACAGGAGCACCGACAAGAGCGATGATGGCGTCTCCTTCATACTTATCTACAGTTCCGCGTTCGTCCATGATAATGTCGCTCATGCGGGTAAGATAATAGTTCAACAGAGAAACGAGCTGACTCGCAGTCAAAAGTTCACTGAAAGAAGAGAACTTCTGGATATCAGTAAAGATTGCAGTCATTTCAAGGCGCTGTCCGCCGAGCTTAAAGCTTGAAGGATTTGCGACGATTTCGTTTACAACTTCCTTGGAAAGACACTGGCTGAAAGCGTTTGTGATGAATTTTTTGTCCTTGCTTGCAGTCATAAAGCCGATTACGGTCGTTGCAATGAATGTAAGTACAAGACTCAAAACAGGTGCAATAAATCCGATAAACCTTCTTGTTACAGCAAAGTACAGGAAGAGCAGTAATGCAGTTCCTGCAATCATGACAATGCCAAGAACAATCTGGCGGCTTGTACCCCTGATTTTGTCAGAAAGAAGGCCGTAAGCAAGACAAAGAATAATTGCAATTAAAATGCTGATCCACGGAGCACTGTCATCAACAAAGTCCTGGCTTAGAATCATGTTTGCAAAAGTGTAGTGAACACCCGGATTAGGGAATCCTTCTTCATACTGGTTGATTCCAAAGTCGGTTGTACTTGTGGCAGTTGTACCAAAGATACAGATTGCACCCTTGAGCTGCTCTGAAAGTTCAGCACGGCCAGTTTTTAATTCATTATAATAGTCCCTGGCAACCGCAAATGCATCTTTAACATACTGAGTAAGTTCAGCGTCAGTTTCGGATTCGGAAAGGATTGCCTGTTCAGCATCGCCCGAAAGCAGAAGATCTACATTCGAATAAAAGGAATTTTTGTAATTCATGTATGAATCGAATGTAATTTCGTTTGCTGCATCTTCACCATTTGAAACAATTTCGTTATGCATGTATTCGCAGGCTTCCCAGAGTTCAGACGGATTGTCTCCTTCAAAATAATCAAAGAAGCCGTTTTCATTCATCTCATAAATGACATCTTTTAAGAAGCCTTCGTAAAGGTGAATTCGATAAATGTTCCAGAGAGAAGTAGCATTATAATCCACATACTGCTTTCTCGGATATTTTATTTGAACAGAACCGTCGCGGCATCTAGGTATTTTTATGTCGCGCGTTGTGTTTTCGTCAATTTTACAGTTTTTAAGAACAATACTTGAATTTGAAATCTGTACGAGCGGATTGCCGAATTTCTTTAAAAGCGGAACCAGAACCAGCTGACCGTAGTATTTTCCGTTGAATTTTAATACAGGATGTACCCGGCGGAGATATCCGTCTTCATCTTTATCTGCATTAACAAATCCGGCTCCCTGAGTCTTTGCAATAAGTTCCGGAAGGGCACAAAGTGCTCCCGAATATTCCGGGGTTAAAGTATCGCCCTTAACTTCGATGTTTTTGAGCGGAAGGAAATTTTCCATCTGATCAAGTTCTTCTTCAGAAACTTTATCATCGCTCAAACTGAAGCATAAATACGAATTATTAAAAAAGCCGAGTTCACCCGCAAGAATCTGGTCCAGCGGACGTACAACGTATCCTACAGAAGTCAAAACACTGTTTAAAGTGTCATCTGCAGACTGCTGGCCGGCTTTAAGACGGTCAAAATCGCTTTGTATGTATTGTGGAAGTTCATTGTAGACAAAATTTTCGTCTACTTTGGCAGGGCTTTTATCCAGAAAGCTTAAATCGAATACGGCTGATTCAGCACCTAACTCGCGCATTGTGATAAGTGCAGACGCGTAGATATCGCGGTTAAAAGGCCATGTACCGATGTTTTCTACACTGGCATCATCGATATTAATCATAACGACAGAGGGAGATTCCACTGTCGATTTAAGCGGCCTCTGAAAGAAGTCGCTCATTTTTTTATCAGTAGTTGTCAGCAGAAACAAAGAACTGACAACTACAGACAAAGATACAATTATTAAATTGAGGATCTTTTTATTCATCGATCTCAATATCTTCCTTTGCTTCACTTGCGCGAGAAGAAGCTGTTGCAACACCCTTTGAATTTTCTGTTACTGCACCAGCTGCTGATTTTTTAGCAATTGTACTTGCAGGGTTTTTCTTAAGTCCTTTTGCAACAGAGGCATTTGCTTTTACCAGAGACTCAGCTGTACCTTTCTGCATTGCTTTAACTGTTACAGTTGCGTTGTCTTCAGTAACAAGAACGAGTTTTGAGTTAACAGAAGTGTTGAGTACAGTTGAATCAGAAAGTTTCTGACCAGCCTTAACTTCTGACCATTTGCCAGGTGCGCTTTCGTATGTAACTTTGCCGCTTACTGATTTAACTACATAGTTTTCTGCAAAAAGCATTGCTGCACCGAGTAAAAGTACTGCAAAAATCAAATTCTTTTTCATTTTATATCCCCCTATGGATAAATAATAACTTTATTATAAAACATTTTTTATGAATTCCAACTGAATTCTTAAAAAAGTTAAAAAATTATAATGCCTTTCTAAAGCCCTTTAGGATTTCATCTTTTGAAGGAATTTCAATCTTTGGGTTTGAATCCGGAATACCTACGATGTTGAATTCCTGCCATGCGTCTTTTAAAGGAATCAGAGCACGGTCCTTAGGATACTTTTTCCACTCGCGCATTGCAGTTGAGCGTTCAAGTGCAAATGTATCCTGACAGAGTGTAATTTCGAGCGGAACCCATACCTTTCCGTCCTGAACTACGTAGTCACCCTTACCTGCCTGATCAGGAGTAAGTCCTGAGTCAAATGCGATAAAGATATGTCCCGGACAGGTGATAAACGCTGTGTCGATACCCAGGGATTCAAGAAGGGCACAATTCAGGATTGAAAGGTCGTCACAGTCACCGCCGTGGTAGAGTAGAGTCTGATACGGGAACTGAAGAAAGTCAACCTGAGTTGTACCTGTATTATCTGAGAAGGCAGAAGCCGGGTCTACAACGTAGTTGATACCGTAAGCTTTGAGCGCACCAAAGAGCGCTGCTGCCATCTGTACATTCTTCGGAGTGGTTGAATTGAATTCATCACTAACAACGGAACGCACATAACTTGCAAAGAAGTTTGCACTGCCATCGCGCGGGCTCACAAAAGCGGCTGCACGGCGGTCGTCTTCCCAGGTCATGTTATTGCGGCCGTAGGTGATAAGTTCAACAGACTGTTCGTTTGTAATACGCTTTCCCAGAGATTTGTACGAAACAATAATCTTTGCTCCTGAGTTTACAGGCATGAGGGTTGTAAGAATTGTTTCATCGAGGAAGGCTGTCAAATCGGCAGTAAAGGTTTCTCCGCGTTTTACACGGTCAATTGTCGTGCAGACACTTGGAGAAGTCATAAACTGTTCAATATAAACACTAACTTCAACAGAAGTAATATCGTTCTTTTCGTTGTTGACAAAGGTTGCAGTACCAAACTTGTGGTCAGCATAACGGCTGTAGAATACAGGGAAGATCGGATCAAGTTCAATTTCTGAAAGATTAACATCAGAAGAAGAGAACAAACCTTTTGTTACGCTGTATTTTACGGAAAGGCCAATCTGAGTGTTCTTGATGTATGAATCGCCGTCAGTTGAAAAGTCCTTGTAGCCAGCAAACACACCTGCAGAAAGTTCAGGGAAGATGTTGTAAAGGGCAGAAAATCTTCCGCCGTAAGCCACGCCTGAAGTTGCTTCGATTTTTTTGCTTTTACCGGTTACCTGAACTTCAGGAGCCTGCCAGATTCCGGCATAACCTTCAAGAATCAGGGTAAGTCTGTCCAGAAGAGTCATTTCGTAACCGAGGTTTACTCCAAAGTCAGTCAGATTGAATGATTCGATTCCGACTGCTGAACAGGGAATAATACTTGCTTCTGCGCCCATAAAAATGTAATCACGGCCGCGGAGACGGATTGGAGCAAAGTTGATGCCTGCAGTGCCGGTAAAACTTGTATCAAGCATTGTGTCGGAACCGGCATTGTAACCGCCGGACAGACGGAGGCTTACATCAGCACAAAAAGCACAGCTCAGGCAAAGGAAGAAAGCTGAAAGAAAAACAAGTTTTTTCATTTAATTCTCCTTACCTTAAAGTCCAAGCTTAGCATTGGCGTTTTCGAGACCTCTTTTTGCAATCTTGTTTTCCGGATCTTTTGCAAGAACGCGTTTATAAGTAGAAGCAGCTGAATTGTAACTCTTTTCTATCATATAAACAGTCGCAAGGTTGTTTAATGCTTTTACAGTATCCATTTTGCTGAATTCTGCCTTTGCTTCTGCGTAACGGCCCATACGCATAAGAGCGATTCCGACTTTGTTTGCGTCGCCGGTTTTGCGTGCACGGGCAAGAACTGCAGAAAGGTCATTGTTAATGTAATCTTTTATAGAAGCTTCACAAGCGGCATTGAGCGCTTTTGAAGAAGGTTTTTCGTAGTAAGAACCGTTTTCGCTGAAGATTGCAGGGGCGTAAATTTCCCATGCCGCGTGAACAACGGTAAATTCTGCATTTGTTTCTTCGGATTCAAGAACGGTCTGGATTTTCTTTGCGGCGATTTCGCGGCTCTTGGTAAAGCCCTTGCTGAAGTTTGCCATGGAAAGTCCGAAGTAAACTGTTGATTCATCAGAGAGACAGCCCTTTGGATTTGCAAAGAGGTTTTCTTCTGTACCAGGTTTAGTTCCTGTGGCTACAAGGACGATAAAGTCATCATCGAGAGGAAGATAACCTGTGGCAACACCAACTGATTCGAGACAGCTTGCGAGAAGAAGACCAAGTTCATCATAATCACCGCTCAAAGTATTGATGGTCTGAAGCGGATACTTGATGCTGTCGAGTTCTTCCGAATTGTGGAACTGAACATATGGTGTAAGTTTATCATCGCTGTATTTGATGCCTGAAATGCGAAGGGCTTCCATCATTGCGGCAGCCATCTGAACGTTGCGGTTCATGCCGGTAAAGAAGTTGTTGCGGGCAATACCTGCGATGTATTTTGAAATTTCAAGAATTTCCGGAGTATCAGGCGAGATAAAGCAGCTCAATGCTGTTGAATCCGACCAGCTGAATGCATTGCGGTTGTAAACAGACAGTGCAAGGTTCTGGATTGCCTGCTGTTTTTTTCCTAAGAATTCATAATCAATGATGAGTTCACAAAGGATTTTTCCGTTTTCTGTAAAGCGCAGAAGTTCAGAAGAAAAATCTGCGTAAAGAGGAATGTCTACGGCAGCGTACTTTTTAATCTTTTTAATGTTTGCTGATTCGTAAGTACTTGCGCTGTAACGACCTGCACGAAGTGAAACGCGTACGTTGTTGACTTCGGCACCGGTGTTGTTTCTGATTGTAATTGTTGTAATCGGACAGGTTTTATACGCACTCATAAACAGAGGGAATGCGGCGTCTCCCTGGTCATTGCTGATTACAAAGTCTGATGAATTAGTCTTGCTGAGAGGAACTGTGTAGCGGAGGCTCAGGCCGACGTTAATCATATCAAGGGCACTGTCTCCTTCCTTTACAAGGGCAAAGTTTGTGTAACCGCCGTTTGCACTTACAGTAAGCGACGGGCTGAAGCGGTAACCGATTTCTCCGTAACCGCGGTAATAAATGTCAGAAAATGATTTGCTGTCAGTTGAACCAGTTGTAGAAAACTGGTAAATACCGGCTGCCCCGCCAAGTCCAATATAAAGTCTTGATAAAGGATAGAAATAAGCGCCAAGACCAACACCGCCGCCATAAAAATATGCGGACTGGCTCAGGGCGTCAATGTTTGTAGTTGTAAAAAGGCCTTCAACGCCGACTGTCAGAAGACCAAAAAGGTCCAGGTCAAGCTGGGCAGTTCCCCCGAAACCTGTTGAATAATCCTTATTGCCTGGAAGTACGATACCAGGAGTTAACCTGAAAGTGATATCTGCAGAGAATGCAAGGTTTGCAGATAACAAGAGTGCTGCTGCAAGAACTGATAACTTTTTCATTTACTTTCTGTTCCTCGATTTAGACTATATGCTGATTATTATAACACGATATTAACCAAGTTCAAAGGTAATTTCAAGAAATCTCCAGAAAGTAACCATGTTTTTTTTGCCCGCTTTTTACACGGGCAATTTATTTACTCAAAGAGGTTCTGGCTGAGATATCTTAAACCGGTATCCGGGAAAATGACTACAATATTTTTGCCGTCAAATTCCGGACGTTTTGCAATCTGCAGGGCACCCCACAAGGCCGCTCCGCTCGAAAAGCCGGTTAAAACAGCGTCAGTTTTTGCGAGGGTTCTTGCCGCTTCTATTGCTGATTCAGAAGGAGCGATAAAAAACTCGTCATAAAGCTCACGCTTTGATTTGATGTTGATCGGAACACGTTCTTCCGGGACATCTGTAAAGTTATGAATTCCAGTCAGAACTTTGTCATCAGCTGTCGGCTCGACTGCAACAACTTTTATAGAAGGATTTTTTTCCTTGAGATAATCGCTTACCCCGCGGATTGTTCCGCCGGTACCGACACTACTGACAACTGCCGCAATCTGGCCGTCAGTGTCTTCCCACAATTCTGCGCCGGTTGTGTCGTGATGAGCCTGCGCGTTGAGCGGGTTGAGCATCTGGTCAACAAAGAAAATTCCTTCGCCTGCTTTCTGGGCATCTCTCAAATGCTGTTTTAATACATTTGTCGCCGCAACAAAGTCATTGTTTGTAGCCTTAAGCTGTTCCTGAATTTCCGGCACGTTGCTGATACGGGTAACTTTAGCTCCGAACGCCCTCATCATCTGGGCGCGTTCATGACTTGTTCCATCCTGAAGATAAATCTGGACTTTATAACCCTTCATCGCTCCGATTGCACTTACAGCGATACCTGTGTTGCCCGAAGTGTATTCAACAAGGGTCGTTTTGTCAGGGCTGATTTTACCTTCCCTTTCTGCGTCTTCGATAATGCGGAGAACGATGCGGTCCTTGATTGAACCAATCGGATTAAAATATTCAACTTTTGCAAGAATATGACTTTTTAAGCCGAAAGCCTTTTCAATTCCATGAAGACGAACAAGGGGTGTGTGGCCCACAAGTTCGGTCAATGATTCGTGTATTCTGGACATTTTAGCGTGCTCCTTCTGCGTTGATGAACTTGTCTGAATTCTGTTCGTACCACCACTTTGTATACGGAAGCTTAATGCGTTTTGCAAGGTTCTTTTCGAACGAACGGTTTGTTACAGTGTCGCGGATAAGTTTTGCAAAACTCAAGGTTCCTTCATAACCAAAGACAGTGTATTCATCAGCAACAAAGACTGCCGCAAAGCCCTGCTTGATTGCCCAGACAGTTGTACCCGGGTGGCGGCTAAAGTAAACATCAGGCTGATAACGGTTCAGGATATTCAATACTTCGTAGTTCTGCTGGTCTGCAACCGCTACCTTCATATCTTTTGGAGATGTTTTGAGAAGGTGTTCGAGAGCCGGAGGAACTTTACCGTTGTCGTACTTGTAGTCGTAGTGCCATGCAAGGGCATAATCAACCTTCATCCCGAATTCCTGAAGAACGCGGGCAATTTCGTAAGTAAAGCCTGGTCCCATACCGATTACTGCGCGCAGTCCGTGGAGAGACTTTGTAACTTCTTCAATCTGAGGCATAAAGATTTTTCTCTGCTCTTCGATGTACTTTTCTACCTGTTCACGGCGGCCGATTGCGTCTCCGATTCCACGGAGCCAGGTTTCAAAACCGGTAACGCCTGAGTGGTTGATTGTCCGTACATATGGAACGCCGTAGGTTTCTTCCAGGGCGTTTCCGAGGTAAGTACCCAGAGTTCCACAGATACAAACAGTTGCAAGAGCTTCGCTCAGGTGAGAGAGTTCTTCAATTGTTGAGTTACAGTACAAAAACTGCGGTTCAGCATCAAAAACTTCGCGGAAAATCTTTGTAATCTGCGGGCGTGCGCTTTCGTAAAAGTTTTTGATATTGATTATTCTTCGTTTTTCCTTTGGCGGTTTAACGATCCCCTGCAGAACGGCATGGTCAGAAATATCAAATCCCGAAGCCCAGATACGGCTCTTAAAGCCTTCGCAGTGTACCGGAATTACAGGAATTGGAAGTTCTTCATTGATTTCGTCTGCAAGACCGTCAACGTCTTCTCCGATAACGCCCGAAACACAACTTGTAGAAATAAAGATTGCGTCCGGTTTGTAAGTGTCGTAAGTGTGCTGAACGATTTTTCTAAGGTCGTTCATGGCACCAAAAACAGTATCCTTTTCGTTTAAGTCCGTGCAGACAAAAACTGAATTTGTAGTTTTATTGATACGTGCCGCAATCTGGCCGAATTTTACACTGTCGTTGGAAGCCATTGCTGTACAGCCTGCAGGAGCATGATAAACAACAGCAACGTTTCTGATGGCGGCAAGTGCGTTCAATGCACAGCCGGAAAGACATGAACTCGACTGGCTGAAGCAGCGCTCACGGTTTTTGAGGGAACCGCATTCTGAACGGTAAACAAGGGTTTCAAGGTCTCCCACAAAACCTGTAATTGAACCAAGACGGTTTTCGCGTACGGCAAGGTTTGCATTTTTAAAATTGAATGGCATGGTTATCTCCTTAAAGCTTTAATTTGCTCATTGCAGCGGTAAAGATTTGTTCCAGAAGGTGCAGCCCGCCTGAATAACCTGCAATGTGATCATTGATTACAAGTTTTTCCAGCATCGGATAGCTTACATTTACATAATGCGCACCAAGTGACTGGGCGAGTTTTTTCTCCCAGTTTGAACCCAGAATAAGCGGAGTTCCCGCAAAGTCTATTTTTTTAATCTGTTCCTGAATGTCATGTCCGTCAGTCGTAAACTGCACCTGCGCCTGAATTCCATAATTGAGTGTGGAAATCTCGCTTGCAATTGACTCGCGGAAACTTTCAGGAGCGTCGTCCGTGATAAACAGTTTTTCCGGGAAGAGTCCCATGTCATTTACCAGGAATTTTGTTACGGCAGTTGTGTACTGGCTGTCACTTACAACGGTAAAGCGCTTTCCAAGAATACGGGTTTCGAGCAGGGTGTCTGCAAAGCGTTCGATGTAATAGTAGAATTCAGCCTCTTTTTCGGCGATGACTTTTTCTACCAGCTCCTTGCTGACTCCTGTAAATTCCTGAACTGCACGCAGGAATTTGCTTGTTTCTGTCGCACCAATCGGAAGTACAGGGTAATGCAGGAGCGGAATCTTGAATTTAGTTTCAAGATATTTTGCGCTTTCAAGACCTACCCATGGCGAAATCAAAATTGAAAACTGAGCGCTTGGAATTTTTTCGATATTTTGAATTCCGCGTCCAAAACCAAAAATTGTGTTCGGCTTTAATCCGATTGATGAAATCAGGTTTTCAATTTCCCGGAGGTTACCGAGCCAGTAAGGATCCTGCTGCGGAGGACCTGCAAAAATGTTTACAAGCCCCTTTTCTGTGATTGAACCGTTTTCAAGAATTGCTTCTTCACGTTTGCTCCGGATATCTTCGCGGTTCAGGTACTGTTCAAAAATAGACTTTAAAATCCAGTCGTGGCCTACATAGTTATTTCCTTTAAAGCCCGGAGTCTTTGCGTAAACAACAGGTTTATCTGCGTCTTCAAAATCCTCTGCAACTTCCTTGATATCATCACCGATGATTTCTCCGGTACAGCCCGAAAGCACAACAAACAAATCAGCGTCGATTACGCGCAGTGCATTACGGATTGTTGAACGCAGTTTTTCGGCACCGCCGAATACAACTTCCTTTTCACTGATCGAAGTACAAGGGAAAATGTTCGGACTGTAGCGTCCGCTGGTTCCGTTATTGTCGTTTAATTTTGCGGCACATCCCGGTCCCGAGTGTAAAACCGGAATTGCCCCCGGAATCGATTGAACTGTTTGCATTGCAGCCAGAGCACATTTGTAGCGTGGCTGGTCTAAGATTTTTGCCATGGTTATACCCCTGTATTTAAATTTTGCTTTCTGGCCTTAATTTTGAGCCGAAAGTCATTTATTTTTTTTATAGCCTGCCCTACCGGAAGGACTATGTCATAGGCACTTACGTTATATTTTGCCAGTGCCCGTATTGCATGAGGCCCGATTTTTGCGCACAAAACGTAATCAACATCACTCAAAGCCTCTGCAAGCTTTTCCATCGGAGTGTCCGGAGCGCCCGAGCCCCCGCACGAAGATGAACCGTTCTGTCCGCCGCATCCCAGCTGTACCACTTGAATTGAACCGCAATTCCCCCCGGAACAGGCGGCAGCGACGTCACGCTCTTCCACATCATCGTACTCACCGGTTTCTTCATCCACATCGTAGATTACAAAACTCAAAACGTGCCCAAAATGACTGTCCACGTTAATTCCGTCACTGGTGGCAACCGCAACTTTGTAAATCATAATTGTTTCCTCCTAGCCGTGACTGAACGTCTCTTTTGTGTTGATTCTGCCCATGTAGATTTCACTTCCGATATCGTATTCCCCGGGAACACCGATTGCGTCGGCGCGGCAATGGGCACAATGAGTAAAAATATTTATGTACGGATACGCTGCCTGTCTGGCCGCATCAAGTTCATAAAAAGTCGGAGCCTTAAGATGCTTAAGTTCATTCTGCGGAATAAGCGGAATGATATTGTAAATATGAGCGCCGGCATCTTTTACCGTGTATGCAATTTCTTCAATATGTTTGTCATTGATTCCGGGACACAAAACAGTGTTCACCTTGATGAGCATTCCGGAGTCTGCAACCTTTTTGATTCCTTCTATCTGGTTATGAATTAGAATTTTTGCCGCTTCGACACCTGTATAGATTTTGCCGTGATAAATAATTTTATTGTTGAGCTGGGCTTCGATTTCAGGATCAACTGCGTTTACGGTAACAGTAAGGGTGTCGATTCCAACTTCAATAAGTTCCTCTGCCCTTTCATTGAGCAGAAGACCGTTCGTGCTCATACAGCGCAGTAATTGAGGATATTCTTTTTTTACCAGACGGAATGTATCAAGTGCATAGCTGGTGGCAAGTGTATCGCCCGGACCTGCAATTCCCACAACAGTGAGTTCAGGACAGCGCTCAAGGGCCTTACCGATATATGCGCAGGCTTCTTCCGGTTTGATTACAGTGCTTGTTACGCCTGGTCTGTCTTCAATCTGATTAATTTTTCTATCGCAGAACCTGCATTCAATATTACAGCCCGGTGCCACAGGAAGATGAATTCTGCCTTTATTGTGCTTGTGCGGGCCAAAACATGGATGCTCGCGATAAATTGTCTCTTCATCAACTGCCATTGTGTGTACCTCTGCAAGAATATGAAGTAATTATTTTAACCTATCGTTTTAGTAGGTTATTTTAACAAAACGATGATACTAATCATTAACCTGACCCGTCAATAGGGTATATAAAAAATATATAACCTATTGACACAGTAGGTTAATCTCGTAATAATACCACTACCTATCAATTTAGTAGGTTTATAAATTCAATTATCAATATAGAGGTACAAAATGGCAAAACGACTTAGACAGATAGCTATTTATGGAAAAGGTGGAATCGGTAAATCAACAACCACTCAGAATTTGACCGCTGGTCTTCTTGAACTCGGAAAAAAAGTCCTTGTAGTAGGATGTGACCCAAAGGCAGACTCAACACGCCTTTTGCTCGGCGGTTTGCATCAGAAAACTGTATTGGACACAATCCGTGACAATAAAACAGAAATCCAGCTGGACGATCTTCAGAAAACCGGTTTTAAGGGAGTACGCTGTGTAGAATCGGGCGGTCCGGAACCAGGCGTTGGATGTGCAGGCCGCGGTATCATCACTTCTATTTCCATGCTCGAAAACCTCGGTGCATATACAGAAGATCTTGATTATGTATTCTATGACGTACTTGGTGACGTTGTATGCGGTGGTTTTGCAATGCCTATCCGCGAAGGCAAGGCACAGGAAATTTACATTGTAGCTTCCGGCGAAATGATGGCCCTCTATGCTGCAAACAATATCTGTAAGGGTATTGCACGCTATGCTGAACGCGGCGATGTTCGTCTCGGCGGTATCATCTGTAACAGCCGCAACGTAGACCGCGAACTTGACCTTTTGCGTGCCTTTACAAAAGAACTCAACACCCAGCTGATTTACTTTGTTCCACGCAACAATATCGTTCAGCAGGCAGAAATCCGCAAGAAGACTGTAATTGAATACGCCCCGGACAGTTCTCAGGCACAGGTTTACCGTGATCTTGCCCAGGCTATCGACGAAAACACAAACTTTACGATTCCGACACCAATAACCCAGGAACGCCTTGAGGAAATCCTCATCGAAAACGGCATGATGGAACCGGAAGGAAACTATACAATCTAACCCGCAATTATATAAAATGTGTGCAGTACAAAAACTGCACACAAGCCCATCCTGAGGAGGAAATCCATGAAATTCGACTTTAATAAAATCACAGACCGCCACGGTACCAATTCAATAAAATACGACCTTGCCGTTCAGCGCGGTAAACCGGCCGACGTTTTGAGCCTGTGGGTTGCCGACATGGATTTTCCGACCGCCCCGTGCATCATTGACTCACTCCGTGCAAGAGTTGACCACGGAATCTTCGGCTACTCGGTTCCTGGCAAAGAGTTTTACGACAGTATAATCAACTGGCAGAAACGCGAGCACAACTATGAGGCCGACAGAAGATGGATAGTCACCACACCGGGCGTTGTTTTTGCAATTGCCTGTGCAATCAAGGCATTTACAAAAGAAGGCGAATCAATTCTGATCCAGACCCCGGTGTATTATCCGTTTAAAAACATGATTGAATTCAACAACCGCAATCTCGTAACTTCAAGCCTCTACGAAAAAGACGGAAAGTGGGAAATCGATTTTAAGGATTTTGAACAGAAAATCGCGGATAACGATGTAAAGCTTTTTATTCTATGCAGCCCGCACAATCCGGTTGGCCGCGTCTGGACACGCGCAGAACTTGAACGCATCAGCGAGATTTGTCTGCGCCACAATGTAATCGTTTTTTCTGATGAAATTCACAACGACTTTGTATTTGAAGGACACGAGCATACGGTTTATTCAAACATAAGCGAAGAAGCTGCATGGATGAGCATTATTGCAACTTCTGCAAGCAAAACCTTTAACCTTGCAGGCCTTCAGTTTTCTACATGTTTTATCAAAAACCCTGCCCTCAAAAAGAAGTTCAGCGACGAGCGTGAAAAAACAGGTTATGACGAGCCGAGCCTGATGGGCTTTACAGCAACTCAGAGCGCCTACGAAAACGGACTTGAATGGCTGGTTGAATTAAAACAGCATCTCAAAAACAATCTTGATTTTTTACGCGATTATCTTGCCACAAACCTTCCAAAAGTTCATTTAATCGAACCGGAAGGAACTTATCTCATCTGGCTCAATTTTAATGAATACGGACTGAGCGACAGCGAACTTGATGATCTGATTGTAAACAAGGCCAAAGTCTGGCTCGACAGAGGAACAATGTTTGGTCTTGAAGGCGAAGGATACCAGCGTATCAACATCGCAACTCCAAGACCATTACTGGAAGAAGCGCTCAACAGAATTAAAAACGCACTGGATTCTATTTAATTGATTCGTAAGGTTCAAATCCTGCAATCCTGACCGCACCCTTAAGCGAAGCAAGCACGCTCGATAAAACAGCCACGACAAAGGTTATCACTGCATACACAGCGATAATCTCTGCCTGTGGAACAATGAACGGCAGCGAAATATTCTGTGCAATCAGAGCGTTAAACGGAAACACAATCAGCGAAGAAAGAATTATACCTGCAAGGCCGCCTGCAGAACCGAGGCTTACGGCTTCCAGGACGACAATTGCGGAAAGTTTTTTGCGGGTTGCGCCAAGAGTCCTCAAAATCGAAAACTCCTTTAAGCGCTCGTTAATAGACAGGCTGAATACAAAGGCAAGCGTAAAGATTGTCACAACCATAAAGACAGCGACCAGAGCGTACAAAAAAGTCAGGAGGCCCGAAAGCGTTTTACCGTTGTTTTTTAACATTCTGTCGCTTTCAATAACTTTTACACCAGGAACAGCCATTTTAATCTTCAATATGGTCGAATCAATTTTTGCGCCCTCATCCAGCTTAACAAGGACAGTACTTATTTTTGAATTAACATCGCCGTCAGAGATAAAGGCAAAGCCTTTAGCCCTGGCGTCTTCAAAAATAGACTGAAGGGTCTGCTTGTCGGTATACACGGCATAATCCATTCCGGATCCGGTTTTTGCAAGTATGGAGGATACCTGATGAGATTGTCCAAAAAAACGTACACACTCGTTTTCAATAGGAACACCGGCACCGGCAAACAATACCCCTTCAGTATTTTTGATATTTTTACCTGTCCAGCTTTTAACAACAAAGTCAGAATCGCTGTCAAAGCCGATTAATTGAATTGGAAAGTCGCAGCACGACTCACTCAGACTGGTTAAATAGAATTGAGATGAAACGGCTGCAACCCCGCTTACGGACGCTACAATCTGTTCAACCTCTTTATCCATGTAAAAATAATTAGGCTGCCCGCTCATTATTACGGCCTGAACCTGGTTTTCGTATCCTTCAGGAACAACCAGCAGATCTGCACCGAGCCTTTCTTCCACGCTTTTAATCCCCAGAAACAGGCTTGTTACAAGGATGAGAACCGTAAACAGAATTGCCGCTGACAGTCCGATCAGGGACAGTAACAATGCAGTTCTGTATTTTCTTTGAGTCAGGTTTTTAATTGCAATCGTCTTAATCGTAAGCGTATTATTCATTTTTAAATTCTCGAACCATTCAATTCTTTATATGTTTTAGTTTCTTTATCGTAAACATAACCGTCCGGAACTCCAAAAAGTTCGATATAGGCTGTTTCGATATATTTTTCTATATTTGTGCTTGCTTTCAGAATACCGGCTTCCTGGAGCTGGCGTGCAGCATTATCAAAAGTCTTTTTTCCAAGCGAGCGACTCGGCTGGAAGTTCAGTTCGTCCAGGAGGGCAGCGTTAAAATCAAGGTCGCCTGCAACAAGATTGTTTTCTATCTGAAGCTGGGCTACGAGGCGCGGTTCTGCTTCTACAAATGCGGACGCCTTCTGGAGCGCTCTTGTAACGGCAGCAGCCCCGGCCGGATTTTCTGTAAGAAGTTTGTGAGTTACAAACTGCTGGCAGCAATATTCATTCCTGAATTTTTCATCAGTGCCCGTATCAAGGATTTTTCTAAAGCCGTATGCAAGTTCGCCCTTTGTAGCAATCGGATCATGAGCGCCGATTACGTCCACTGCCCCGTTGTTGAGCGCGATGGCAAGGTCAGAAGAAGCATATGCTAAAAATTCAACTTCGTTATTATCAGCGGTAACTCCAATTCCAACGTCCATAAGCTTTCGTTTTAAGTTCATAACAGCGCTGTCTGCAAGCCCCGGAACACCGATTTTTTTACCGCGCAGATCAGCTACGGATTTAATCGGGCTGTCTTTTCGGACATAATACTTTGTACAACCGATATGGATTCCTGAAGTATAGGTAATCGGAAGACCGTTTTCGATTGCCTGGAGCTGTGTGGCATAAAGACCATAGCCGGCATCCACATTGCCAGAACCAATCATTTCGGCAAGAGTTGCTCCGCCTTCAACAACCTGTACATACTCGGCCTTCTGTCCGATTTTGCCGAGTTCTTCGTCAAACAGACCGTTTACCATAGCAACGTGAACAGGTGCATGGCAGAGACTACCTGTAGAAAAGTTGATTCTTACAACTTTCTGACCATCAGCCGAAGCTTTATTCTTTTTATTGCAGCCCGTAAAAGCAAGGGCAGTTACGGTTAAAACCGCTGCAAATACGATAATGGATTTTTTCATACATCCTCCAAAGTTTTTTTTACCCCGCCTATGCAGGGATTATTTTTAATTGAATTACCACTTGATGAGACCTTTCTGCCATCCAAGAAGTTTCTTTCTTATTGAAAACAGAGCGGTCAGAATCACAGTACAAAAAACTGCAATCATCAGAAGTCCCGCATACACGCCTGAATACAGCATCATCGCTTTCTGATAACTTATGTACCAGCCGATTCCATATTTTGCACCAAACATTTCTGCCGTCATGAGCGCAATAAACGCCGCACAAATCCCGTTGAACACGCCCTGAAAAATATTTGGCAGCGACGCCGGAACTGCAATTCTTACAATCTGATAGCAGGTTCCTGCCCCGAGAGTTTTGCCTACTTCAAAAAAAACTTTTGAAGTGTTTTGAATTCCTGAACTTGTCATAAGCTGAACCGGAAACCACACTGCAAGACCGATGATGAATACACTTGCCCCAAACGGAGTCGGAAACACGGTAAGCACGAGCGGAATCCATGCAGTTGCAGGAATAGGACCAATCAGTTTGATATAAGGATTAATCCAGTAATAAACTTTTTTAGAAAATCCAAGAAAAACTCCGGTAATAAAACCGGCAATGGTTCCAAAAATAACTCCCAGAATCAAAAGACGGAAGGAAAACCCGATACACTTTAAGAGCAGCAAAGTCTGTTCAATAAATACCGCAAGAATATTGTCAAAACTCGGAAAGAAGATTACAGGCAAAAGAGCAAATTTCGCAGTAATGATGTTTAACACAGAAAGGAAGATAGCAGCGGCAAAAAGGAACGGCCCCTTTTCAGAATATGCTTCCTTAAGCTTCCTGTTGAACAAAGAAAGCGTCCAGAATATCAAAGAAACTCCAAGAAGAATAAAAAGAACGATAATAAAATACTGTTTACCAGGAAGAGGATGCTGAGGGCTATCTTGAATCAGAAAATCCAAAAAAGCCGCTATCAAAATTCCAGATGATGGCAATAGAGTTTTGTATGACTCTTTTAGTTTTTCTAACATGATAACCCCCGGCACGCAGGTTAAGTTCCATGGTTTAACCTACTAACATAGTATGTTATACAAGGTTTATCATTTTTTTTCTAATATTTATTTTTTATACTGTTATAGAAAAAGACTATAAGGTCAAATCAGCATGAGAAGCCTGCAATGTTAAGAATGCGGCGAATATAATCGATAAAAGTCAGAAAAATATTATCTCGTCTGGCACCTTTGAGAGTGATATATCCAAGTTCAAAAGTGCGTAAATCATCTTGTCCCTGAGAACGCAGCGGCAGGAGAATATAATCTCCTTCCGCCTCTTCGCCCAGGATGCCGGTCAAAAAAGTGTAACCGTTCAGGGCTTTTAAGAGGTTTAGAACAGTAGAACGGTCAACAGCCGTAATCGCCTGCCTGAGTTCACGACGTTTAAGGAGTTCAGGACTAAAAAAAGCAGCAAGATCATCTTTATCGTAAGTAACAAATTGGTACTCAGCCAGTTCATCAAGGCTGATACTTTCCTGCTCGGCCAAAGGATGATTTTTGTGCAGATAAACAAAGGCGTTGCATTCGGTCAGATGATTGAATTCAATATTATTACTTTCAAACTTTTTTAAAAGTTCAGCACGGTTTGCGTCGCTCAAATAAAGAATTCCAATATCACTTTTTCTTTCGGCAACATCGTTAATCACTTCTTCAGCCTTCATCTCGCGGAAAGAAAAGTCAAATTCCTCATTACCGAATTTATGAACAATTTCTACAAAAGCACGACGGGCAAAAGCATAATACAAGGTAGAAACGCTAAAAGTCTTTTTTTCTTTTTCAGTGTAATTTTCCAGGAGAATCTGATACTGTGTGTAGAGTCTTTTAGCATCCTCAAGAAATTCACTTCCGCGTTTTGTAACGGTGATTCCCCGGGGATTACGGTTAAAGATCGGAAAGCCCAGTTCATATTCAAGTTCATGAACTGCGCTGGTTAACGACGGTTGAGAAATATACAGTTTTTTAGAGGCCTGATTAAAGGAACCGGCCTGCTGGACGCCAATAACGTATCTTATCTGCTGTAAAGTCATATTTACCTACCTAGTCAATAGGTTATTACAATTTTATATATAACTTTGCAGCAGGTCAATACATTCTGCAAAAAACTTAAATTTGTGCCATGAGGTTTGCCATTTCGATGGCACCGAGAGCACAGTCATAGCCCTTGTTGCCGGCTTTTGAACCTGCGCGTTCGATAGCCTGTTCGATGTTTTCTGTTGTGATAACGCCGAACAGAACAGGAACCCCGTTTTTAAGGGAAGCCTGAGCCACGCCCTTGCTTACTTCGGCACAAACATAGTCGTAGTGAGTTGTTGAACCGCGGATAACGGCACCAACAGCAATAACAGCGTCGTACTTTTTGCTTGCCGCAAGACGGTCGCAGATGAGCGGGATTTCAAAAGCGCCCGGAACCCAGATGCTTGTGATATTGTCTTCTTCAACTCCGTGGCGCACAAGACCGTCCACGGCGCCGCCAAGAAGCTTGTTTACAATGATTTCGTTAAAGCGGCTTGCAACAATTGCAACACGCATGCCGTCTTTAGCAACCAGTTTTCCTTCAATTTTATTCATATATGCCTCCTTATAAAGTCCTATAATTTTTCTGTAAAAATGTGCCCCATGCGGTCGCGTTTGGTCCTAAGATAAAACGCGTCAAACTGCTGGCTTGGGATTTCGATTGGTTCGCGACGGGTAACTTTAAGTCCAAAGCCGTCAAGCCCGTAAACCTTGTCCGGATTATTGGTCAAAAGGCGCAGTGACTTAAGTCCAAGATCGCGCAGAATCTGGGCCCCGATCCAGTATTCGCGGAGGTCCGGTGCAAAACCGAGCCTGATATTTGCATCCACGGTATCCAGCCCCTCTTCCTGAAGTTTATACGCCTTGAGCTTATTGATAAGACCGATTCCGCGGCCTTCCTGACGCATATACAGAATGACGCCGCGCCCTTCTGATTCTACGCGCCTGAGTGCTGCCTGAAGCTGAGGCCCGCAGTCACACCTGCAGCTTCCAAAAACGTCGCCGGTCAAACATTCGCTGTGAACACGGCACAGAACGTTTTCTCCGTCACCAAGATCGCCTTTTACGAGGGCAACGTGATGTTCGCCCGTAATGTCGTTGACGTAGCCGTAAATATCGAATTCACCATATTCAGTCGGAAGTTTTGCTTTTGCTTCCATTACGACGTGTTTTTCATTTACGCGGCAATAATCCTGGAGCGCCTTAATCGTGATGAATTTAAGGTCAAATTTTTCTGCAAGCTTGAACAGATTGTCCTTTTTCATCATCGTGCCGTCATCTTCCATGATTTCGCAGCAAAGCCCGATTTCCTTTAAGCCTGCCAGACGGCAGAGGTCCACGGTTGCTTCGGTGTGGCCGTTTCGGACAAGCACCCCGCCCTTCTTTGCAATCAGCGGAAACATGTGGCCCGGTCTTCTAAAGTCTTCCGGTCTTGAATTTTCATCGACGCACTTTAGAGCCGTGATTGAACGTTCAAATGCGCTGATTCCGGTTGTGGTTGAATTATGATCGATGCTTACGGTAAAAGCAGTTTCATGATTGTCAGTATTTTTTGTTACCATCGGATACAGGCCGAGTTTGTCGGCATATTCCTGGCTGACAGGCATACAGATCAGGCCCTTGCCGTAAGAAGCCATGATGTTGAGATTCTGGGGAGTTGCAAACTGAGCGGCACAAATCATGTCACCTTCGTTTTCCCGGTCTTCGTCGTCACTTACAAGAATAATTCTGCCCCTGCGCAAATCTTCAAGTGCTTCCTGAATTGAATTGTAATTCTGCATAAAAAAAAGCCCCGTATTACTACAGGGCCTGTTGAATTCAAAAAAAATAAACGAAGACACACACGGTGTCAGAAAAGTTTACTTCTTCCATCCGGACTATACCGTCGGCCACGGAATTGCACCGTGTCATGTCGCACTGCGACTCGCTGGCTTACGCTTTTGCGCTTACAGCCGGTGGGGAATCACACCCCGCCCTGAAGTTTCCTTATGCTAACACAATAAGGAGTGTTTTGGCAACAGGAATCAAAACTTACGCACGGAAATTCTACTAAGCTGACAAAATTGTCTGTGTTTGATTCAGACTCAATGACAATTCTAGAAATCCATGGTATTATAATCATAGTTTTGGTTATCTTTGAATAACCGCTGTAAGATGGATTTTTAGAAATGACCTGATTATTTATTTCGGAGCTGCCATGAAAAACACCACTCTTAAAAAACAATTCTCAAATTTATTGCTGGGAGGGTTATTATGTATAATACTCACCAGCTGTGAAAATTTTATCGATGGTGGAAATATAAAACAAAAGTTAGAGAATGATATTACTTATGCAAAAGCAGAACAATTTTACATTAAAGTCGGATTGCTTAAAAATGAACATGGGCAGATTACACCATCGAATGAAGAATTATACAGAGTCTCTGATAAAATCAATATAGAATTTACATTAAGCAGTTCCTATACTTTTAATAGATTCAGAATAATTGATAAAGATTCAAAAATTGAAGATACCTCGCAAGCTGTAACACTCAGTGAAGTAACAGAATCAACTAACGGCCTAATAAAAACTTATAAAACCACAGCCTCAGTAAACTTTATAAAGCAAAACCTCATGATACTCCCAGACTGTTATTTAACAACAGACACAGTCGCACCACAGTTTTATTCAAATGACACTACTCCAGCATTAAAGATTGCACGTAATAAATCTGATATAGATAACGGCATCTATATTGATAATCAGGAACTAACTGATACTTCCCTAAACTGGCTTTGGAGTGAAGAAGAATGTCAGGCACGGCATGTCAGTTCGCTTTATATAAAAGCGTCAATAAAAGAAGAAGACAGCTCAACTGTTACAATATGCGTCAAAGAAAATTTTTTTGCTGATGCGATAGGCTCTGACGGTTCGCTGACTTTCGGGCAGATTGAACCCAGCAGAACAGAAACTGTTGAACTGACCAAAATCGGTAATTCCAATGAAGGAATATTTGAATATGAAGGCGAGTATAAATTTAGAACAGACTCCTTTTATAAAAAACTTTCAGACGGGCTTTTCAGACTGGAATTTAACGTAAAAGATTCTGCAGGAAATGAATCCCAAACCCCTGTGTGCTTTTATGTTATAAAAGATACCTTTGTTGATGTTTCAAAAATTACTCTGAAAAACGCTTATCCGAATTATAATGATCCTGATTTTTCACAAGACTCTCTCGATCAGTATAAAACATTTTTTGTAGATTATTCTGAAGCAGTAGAAGACAGCTGGGCTTTTTATACAACAGCAGCGGAAGATTTTACATACAGGCTCATCTGGGGGCCAGACGAAGATAGCCTTAAATCAACAACCGATGCTTTTAACCCGCAAGTCTATGAGAACTGTTTTGGAGCAGTTATTTCTGATATTGACGAAACAGTTTTTAATATTGTCCGTCTGGAAGTAACAGATAAAGCAGGAGCAGTTGGCACCATAGAAAAACTTTTACCGCCACGTCCCGAATTGATTAATGTGGAAGAAACTGACGGTAACTTAACCCTTAACTTTTTATCTCAAACCTTTAATGATACAGACTTATCAAAAAGCTTATCTTGTACATTGATTGAATATCAGAGTGAAGAAAGTTGTTATGCTAATTTGGGTAGCTTTTTGTCGATTTATGTAAACTCTGGAAGTATTCCCTATCTTGATAAGGATTTTGTATATTTTGAATTAGACGGTTTATGTGGTCCTGTTTTAAATAATCTTACATACTCTTCTTTTTCGGAAAGCAGTGATTTAACGGTTCCTTCATTTAAAGTAGAAGTAAATTCTATAGGTTTAGGTTCCGGGCTTTATAGAGTTGAATTAAAGGAAACAAAAAATAATACTTCTTTTTTTGAAAATATTTCCTCGGATGAAATAACATACAGAGTCTGTGTTTTTCAGGAAACTGCTGAGAAACTCTTTTTCAAAGAAGATTCTTTTGTCTTGAATTATAGTGCTGAACCTTACTATCTTAAAGTTATTGCGGAAAAAAATGGTGAAATAGCGGAATCTGATATCTATAAAATTACGGAAACTCAAACAGATAACAAAGCGCCTCAAATTAGAGATAATGAAGATAATTACAGGAGTCTCACATTCAATAATAAAAACATAAAACAGATTCCTATTTCTTGCATTGCAGACGATAATAATTTTTCTGACACTGTGAATTGCACAATACTTTATTCTGATTATAACCCCAACTGGAAGGGAACACTGGAAATTTTTGACCAGGCCCAGGTGCTTAGCCTGCCGTCTTTTAACATCAGTTTAATTCCTGATTCAAATACAGTTTATTCTATTCCGGTGCCTGTAAAAAACTTAAAAGAAGACGGAAACTATCTTATTACCATTGTTATTCATGACAAGTTCTTCTACAACGAATTAACACAAACTATAGGAATTGCTCATGTAGAAACAGTCCTTCCGCCTGTAATCACTAAGTTTTCTCCAAACGGTTCAGAAAAACTGGTTACATGTAAACTGCAGGATTCTTCGGAGATGGAACGTCAGAACACTTATGAACTGCTTGTGTACTACTGGGAGAACAATGAATGGACTTTGGCCGGAAATCTCTATACACATAACGAAATAAATTCTTCAACACGTACAGGATCGCAGGTTTTATATACAGAAAAGATGCCGGCATTTGTTAAAACATTTCTATATGCATATTCAGAATATGAAGAGGGAAGTTCCACTGGTACTTCTTATAATGGTGAGTATTATACTTCTTCAAAAAGAAAAAACGAAGCTTTTTCTGCTCCAGTCTATAAACTTTTTTCTGAAAGTGAAATTGAATGTTTTTCTAAAGCAATCATCGAAACGAGCAGTAAAACTGTAATCCTTAATGATAAACCTGCCTTTGTTCACCTTGTAAGTGCCTGTGCTGATTATGGAAGTGATGTAACCAAGTGGGAACGCTTTGGCGACTTTTATGATGAAACTGTCATCGATCCGGATGTAACAGGTCAGGTACTCAATACTTATGAGCCTGATTTAAGCAAAATTCCTCAAGGTGACCATTATACGATAATTGCCTGGTTTGCCGACGGAACAAGCGACATAAGCTCCGTGCATAAAAAATAGCCCCGATTGGAGAGCCGAAGTTACCTGCCGTATGGCAGGTAATGAAGCGTCAGCGGAAGCTCGGAAAGCGGGAAAAAGCTCCTATATATCATTTGTAAGGTTAGCGTCGGCCATTTCTTCAATATCAAGAACCCTGTAACCGGCCTTAATGCAAAGAGCTGCAAAAAGCCCGTGGCCAGGGATTTTGCGGCCGGAAAAAGTTCCGTCATAAATCTGCCTGGTTCCGCAGGAAGGACTTCTGCTCTGGAGAATTATCAGATCGTGATTTTCTTTCTGGACAATTTCAAAAGCTTTTTGCGCACCCAGTTCGAATTCCCTGGTAATGTCCGCTCCCTGAGTGTTCATAACCCTGCCGTTTACAATTTCTGCAGAAGGCCGCGGTGTCGGAAGGCCGCCCAAAACTTCCGGGCAGACTTTTATCATCTCGTGATTTTTGAGAAAATCCATCATCTTCTGATTAAAATTGTTGCCGCCGCTGTATTTGCAGTTATCCCCGGCAAGGCAGGCACTGACAATTACTTTCAAAGTTTATTCCCCGGTCACGTTAATCTGACAGAGCTTCATGGCAGAAAGGGCCGTCTATAAAATCATTCTGCATGTCGATTACGATTAAAAGTTTCATTTGTTTTGTCTCCTGTAAAAACTCTGCGGCAGCGGTTGTGAAGGATGCACGAAACCGCAGTTTTGCCTATCTCAACTGTAAAATTAATTTTTTACCAAGAACATTAGCCGCTTTAGTCAATGTTGCAAGAGTTACAGAATCGTTGTATGGATTTAAAAGCCTGTCCAATGCGGCACGGGAAGTGGACATTTTTTTTGCCATCTCAGTTTTATTTATATTCTGTTTCTGCATTTCTTCAAGCAAGTTATATGAAATTAAGCGTTTGATAGCTTCGTTTTTTACTTCTTCAGCAATACCTTCTTCTTCGAGAAAATCATCAAAAGAACTTCCTACATAATCTTTATTCATTTTTGACCTCCTAATACCAGGGATTTTCTTTTCTTTCCTAACTCCATATCATCTTTTGGAGTTTTCTGCGTCTTTTTTATAAAAGCATGAAGCAATATCATTCTTTTACCGCTTATCGTAAACAATACACGACAGATTCTTTTGTCAGAAATACTAGACCTGACTTCCCATAAATCAGTATCAAGTTTTCTGACCGTTGGGTAACCTATCGGCCACAACATTTCAACCGCCATAATATCAGCACCAACAGATTTTTTATCTTCTGGTGACAATGACTTTAGGAAATCTCTTACAGGCTCGTTGTTTTGTTCTGTTTTGAAAAATTCTACTTGCAGTTTCTTTTCGATTTCCATACTAATACTGTACCATAATTGATACACATTGTCAAAAAAAATGACGGGCTTGAGCCCGCCGTCAATCTCAACTCAGTTTACTTTCCGCATTTTCGACAAAACATAGTTCCTGAAGGATTTGATTCGCCACATTTTGAACAAACCCAAACTTTTGATGAACTTGAATTATCAGTTGACTTTTGTTCATTTGAAACAGCTGCGGAAACATTCTGTGCAAAATTATTTTGTGAAGAATACAGTCTGTCTAACCTGGTTACCATACCATCACAAGTTTCGGATATATGAATTACTGTGGCAAGAAATCCAAACGACAATATACCACTGATGATTCCCAAAAAAAGGCCAATTACTAAACCAATAAGAAAGCCGATTCCTTCGTGATTATTTTCTGACCCGATTGTATACCCGGAAATTCCACCAGTAATAGTACAAACAATCACAGCCAGTATAAAAAAGACAGCAACTGCCGAAGCAAACTTGTTCCTTAACCATTCAATCATAAAAACCTCCTTCAGATAATATTATTCCACGAAAAATGTTTAAAAACTACCCCTCATAAAACTCAGGCGTCGCCTGACACGCTGAAAAACATCCCTTAATTATCCTAAACCTGCGTCGCCATATAAACACTCTGATTCAATATTTAATCCGATAAATCTATAGCCGATTTTTAGCATCGGCTACAGGGCAGACTCACCTGCTTCCGAAAGAAACTTTTTAAGGCTCTCTTCCCAGGCAGGAAGTTTGATTCCAAGAGCGGATTGAATTTTTGTCTTGTCCAGCACTGAATAAGCCGGGCGCTTTGCGGGAGTCGGGTAATCGGCTGTGGTACATGGATTTACCACGCAGTTATTTTTGGTTAAAAGTCCGGCTGCAACGGCCTGTTTTTGAATTTCGACCGCAAAGTCGTACCAGGTGATTTTTCCAAGGTCGGTACAGTGATAGATTCCGTATGGAACGTTTTCTTTTTGAATTATCGAAATGATTACGTTTGCAAGAGTATTTGTCCAGGTAGGAGTTCCCCACTGGTCGCTTACAACTTTGATTGAATCGTGACTCTGCATCAGCTTTATCATCGTAAACACAAAGTTTTTGCCTGCCTTACCGTAAAGCCACGCAGTCCTGAGAATGTAATATTCGTCAGTGTTTGCCGCAAGTTCTGCTTCGCCTCTGGCCTTGGTTGAACCATATACTCCGATAGGAGCAATCGGGTCGTCTTCTTTGAGCGGCCGTGCCGAAGTTCCGTCAAAAACATAATCGGTGGAAATATGAATCACTTTTGCGCCGATTTTTTTAGCAGTAATTGCAATATTTTTTGGGCCTGCCGCGTTTAGTGCAAGGGCTGCTTCTTCATTGCTTTCTGCAAGATCTACTGCAGTGTATGCGGCACAGTTTACGATGTAAGAAATGTCCTTTCCTTTTACAAAGTCTTCCAGTGCGCTCAGGTCTGTAATATCAACCTGTCTGTCAGTGCCTGTAAATTCAATATTGTTTTTTTCCAGAAGTTCAGCAACTTCTGAACCAAGCATTCCTTTGCAGCCGATTAACCAGATCATATCATCTCCACAACACTACGCTTTGGCGGCATTAGCATCCGGACCAATCCATTTGCCGGACTTGTCAAAATACTTGCCGTTAATGTCAAAAGAAGGATGTTTTGTATCTTTTTCTGATAGATTAGGTTCTTTTATGTCAGAAGCAACAGCCTTCCAGTCGATTCCTATAGTCGGGTCGTTCCACATAAGGCCGCCCTCGCCGCTGGGATCATAAAAGTCGGTGCATTTGTAGGCAAAAACCGCTTCTTCAGTCAGAACATAAAAACCATGGGCAAACCCCCGTGGAATATAAAACTGATTCTGCTTTTCAGCGTCGAGAATAATTCCATAGTATTTACCAAAAGTTCTGCTTCCGTGGCGAAGGTCAACGGCAACATCATAAACACGGCCCTGCAATGCCCGAACAAGCTTTCCCTGAGGGTGCTTAGTCTGAAAGTGAAGCCCCCTCAAAACGCCTTTGCTTGACTTACTCTGATTATCCTGAACAAATTTTTCGGTAAGGCCTGCGGCAAAAAAATCACGTTCGCTGTAAGTTTCCAGAAAGTAACCCCGGTTGTCGCCGAAAATTTTTGGTTGAATTTCGCACAAACCTTCGATTTCTGAACCGTCTTTAGCAAAACATTTGTTAAATTCAAAAGCCATTTTTATACTCCAACTAATTTTCCGCGATGTATTCAAGATAGCGGCCGTAATCAGTCTTGTAGCCTTTTGCAAGTTCAAGCATCTGGTCTTTTGAAAGCCAGCCGTTACGGAATGCAATTTCTTCGATACAGCTTACATACATTCCCTGACGTTTCTGGATCGTTGCAATAAAGTTGGAAGCTTCCAGCAGACCGTCGTAAGTTCCGGTATCAAGCCATGCCATACCCCGGCCCAGAAGTTCCACATTAAGGTTACCCTGATTAAGGTATTCGTTATTTATGGAAGTAATTTCAATTTCGCCCCGGGCACTTGGTTTAACGTCAGCGGCAATTTTTACAACCTCGTTTGTATAAAAGTAAAGCCCCGGAACCGCATAATTTGATTTAGGAGCAGAAGGTTTTTCTTCGATACCGAGAACTTTGCCGCTCTTGTCAAATTCAACAACACCGTAGGCTGTGGGATCCTTTACGAAGTAGCCGAAAATTACGCTCTTTCTGTCTTTTTCTACGGTTGAACGGGCACGCCTTAAAGTCTGGGTAAAGCTCTGGCCGTAAAAAATATTGTCGCCAAGAACAAGTGCAACGTCGTCATTACCGATAAATTCCTTACCAACGATAAAAGCATCGGCAAGACCGCGGGGCTTATCCTGAACCTTGTATTCAAAAGACATACCGAGCCATTTTCCGTCGCCAAAAAGTTCTTTGAACACAGGAAGGTCCCGGGGAGTGCTGATAATAAGAACTTCACGGATTCCTGCAAGCATCAGAACGCTCAGAGGATAATAAATCATCGGCTTGTCGTACAACGGCAGAATCTGCTTTGAAACAGCCTTTGTGATTGGATATAAACGGGTTCCGGATCCCCCGGCTAAAATAATTCCTTTCATTTTTTATCGCCCCTGTTCCGTATAATTTTTAGAAATCCAGTTTTTATAGTCGCCTCTCAAAATGTGGTCAACCCATTCGTTATTGGTCAGATACCAGTTAACGGTTGCTTCAAGGCCCTGTTCAAAGGTCATTTTGCGCTGCCAGCCCAGTTCCTTTTTGATTTTTGAACAGTCGATGGCGTAACGCTTGTCGTGCCCCGGACGGTCATTAACGTATGTGATTGTTTTTTCAACATCGTCAACGCTTTTGTTGATTTTAGAAGCAGTTAATTCAATTACTTTATGAAGAAGTTTAATATTTTGCCATTCGTTTTCGCCGCCGATATTGTATTTTTGACCGGTAACACCCTTTTTAACGATGAGCCATACGGCGCGGTTGTGGTCTTCAACATAAATCCAGTCACGGATATTGTCGCCCTTGCCGTAAACAGGAAGTTTTTTGCCGTCCCGGATGTTACTGATCATCAGAGGCAGAAGTTTTTCAGGGAACTGGTACGGACCATAGTTATTGGTACAGTTTGAAAGAGTTATTGGAAGTCCATAGGTGTGGAAGTAAGCCATAACCAGGTGGTCAGAACTTGCCTTGCTTGATGAATATGGAGAGCGCGGGTCGTAAGGAGTAGTTTCAGTAAAGTATCCTGTGGGACCGAGGGAACCGTAAACTTCGTCAGTAGAAATGTGGTGGAACAAAACATCGTCCCTGATTGAACCGTCAGCGTTTTTCCAGAAGCTGCGTGCAACATCAAGAAGGGTAAAAGTTCCCATAACATTGGTTTTTACAAAGGCTTCCGGACCGAGAATCGAACGGTCAACGTGG
>JAEENG010000038.1 GCA_016283615.1 Treponema sp. | reverse complement strand
TTGAAATGACGTTCAATTACGGATGAACAGGCAAGGGAACAAAAGGCTTCAATTCAGAGGGAAAGTGATTTCTACTCTGCAATGGACGGTTCCAACAAGTTCGTAAGCGGTAACGTAAAGGCAGGCATTGTCATTACTGTCGTAAACCTCGTTGTCGGAATTATCTATGCGATGGTTAAATACCACATGGCCTTCCAGGATGCATTCAATACTTTCCCGAGACTTACAATCGGTGACGGTCTTTTGAGCCAGCTTCCTTCACTGCTTCTTTCTGTTGCAACCGGTGTTCTTGTAACAGGCAGTAACTCCAACGAAGTTCTCGGAGACGAAATTAAAAAGCAGTTCAATGTTTCCGGCTATGTTTACGTTATTTCGGGAATTGTACTCTGTTTAATAAGCCTTATTTTCAGAAGTTCACCATTCCTTATTGTTGTACTTCTGCTTCTGGGCGGAACTTTTATCTATCTCGGCTACCGTATGCTTCAAAAAGAAAAAGTTACCTTCCAGAAGGAACTTGCAAAGGAAGAAGCAAAAAAAGCACAGTCACAGACCGGACAGAATCCGGAAGAAGTAAGCCCTGTTGTTCCGCTCGATCCGCTCTGCCTCGAAATCGGTGTTGCGCTTATTGACCTTGTTCAAAAAGAAAAGGGAGCTGAACTTCTTGAACGTGTTAAGCGTATCCGCCGCGAAGCTGCCCTTGACCTTGGACTTGTTGTTCCGCGCATCCGTATCATCGATAACCTTACAATTGATCCGCAGGAATACTGTTTTAAAATCCGCGGAATCGAAACCGGCCGTAGCCGTCTCAAGCTTGGTTATTACATGTGTATGAATACAGGCGCCGTTGTCGAAGAAATCAAGGGAGAACCAACCCGTGACCCTGCCTTCGGAATGCCTGCAATCTGGGTAGGAGAAGAGCAGCGTGCCGACGCAGAACGTGCAGGTTACTCAGTTGTTGACCCGCCGACAATTATTGCAACTCATATTACCGAAATTATCCGCTCTCATGCGGCAGATATACTTGGTCGTCAGGAAGTCAGCGCAATTATCGACAAAATCAAGGAAACAAATCCGGTTGTCGTTAATGAAGTTCTTGATACCTACAAATATACCTACGGTGAAATCGAACGAATTCTTCAGGGGCTTCTCAGGGAGCAGGTTTCTATCCGAAACATTGTTCAGATTCTGGAAACCCTTGCAAACTTCGGCATGTACACGCCGCATAATCCTGAATTCCTTATCGAAAAAGTCCGCGAGTCTCTCGGATTGCAGATTTGTCTTCAGTATGTGGATCCGCAGGACAAAAAACTCAGCGTTCTCCAGCTCAGCCAGTCTTGGTCTCAGAAAATCGCCGAAAATACACAGCAGGGACAGAACGGCTCGCCATCATTTCTTGCATTCGGTCCTGTCGAAGGCCGTCAGTGGATAAGCGCTGTTTCTGGCAGTTGTGCTGCTCTTCGCGAAAAAAATATTATGCCTATTATCCTTTGTCCTGGAGAAGTACGCCAGGTAGTTAAAAATTCGATTGAAGGTGATGTTCCGGGCGTAGTTGTACTTTCTTATAACGAAGTAATTGCTGCAGGTAAAAATGTTCAACTTGATATTCTGGGGGAAATAAGTGAATAGTTACGATATGTCTGATCAGTCAGTTAAAAAGATAACAGTTCGTTCCGTTGAAGAAGGGCGCGAAATGTTGTATCAGATGTACAGAGATAATTATACGATTGTCGACCGCAAAAATGAATTCAAACCGGGCTTCCTGGGATTGTTCCAGAAGTCTTATGTGGTTTTGTATTATACGGTTAAACAGAAGACTCAGACTTCCGAAGACTTTCAGAGCGCCCAGGAAAAAATTTTAAAGAACACAGCTACAGACACACTCACATTAAAGCAGAATGCTGCAATGCTTAACATGATGCAGGAAATTTCCAACCAGGTGTCCGAACTTAAAAGTGCTACAAAAAATGACGTTCACCCGACAATTGCAAAAATTGAATCACTGCTCGAAGAAAACGAATTTACGCACAATTTTATCAGCGGAATTTCAGGCCGTATCCGCACGGAATTTGCCCTTGAAGAACTTGAAAACTTTAAGCTTGTAGAAAAACGCGTTGTTGACTGGATCGGACAGTCAATTTCAATTGCACCAGTTATTACTCATAAACTTCCTCACGTAATTGTACTTGTAGGTCCGACAGGTGTTGGAAAAACAACAACTCTGAGTAAACTTGCCGCAAACCTTATTCTGACTGCCCGCAAGGCGGGCCAGACAGAACCTGTTGTACGCCTCATCACAACAGACCGTACCCGTGTAGGTGCAGAGGACCAGCTCAAACGCTGGGGCGCCATGATGGAAGTTCCGGTTGATAAGGCAGAAAGTTCTGAAGATTTAAAACAGCTTTACGACACTCATAAAGATTCAACTGATTATATTCTGGTTGATACTTCAGGTTACAGCCCGAACGACTACGAAAACATCGGAAAGATGCGTTCGCTTCTGGATTTGCCTAATGTTCCAATGGACACTTATCTGACAATTTCTGCAGACAAAAAGGCAAGTGACAACCTCAAAATCATCCAAAACTACGAAGTATTCAACTTTGGTTCAGTTATTATTACTAAATGCGATGAAACTACGACTTATGGAAATGTTCTGAGCGTTCTGCACGAAAAACATAAGTCTATTTCATATATTACTGACGGACAGAAGGTTCCGAGAAATATCCGCCGCGCAAGCGTTGTTGAATTTTTAAAGAACCTTTCCGGCTTTACAATTGACAGAATTCACATTGAAGATACATTCCCGGAGGAAAATTAAAAATGGAAGACCAGGCACAGGAATTAAAGGAATTAATGGGAACAACAGGCTCATCTCAGAAAATGGATTCAGACTTCCCGAAAGCTGCAAACGGCCATAAAACCCGTATCATTGCCATTACAAGCGGTAAGGGTGGTGTAGGTAAAACAAACATGGCCGTAAATATGGCAATTGCCTACGCACAGCAGGGCAAAAAAGTCATTCTGATTGACGGTGACCTTGGTATGGCAAACGTTAATGTACTGCTGAACGTTGTTCCTCAGTACAACCTTATGCAGGTTATCAACCATCAGAAGACCATGCAGGAAATCATTCTTGATACAGAGGTGGGAATTAAATTTATCGCCGGTGCCAATGGTTTTTCAAAAATCGCAAACCTTTCCGTGGATGAACTTGATTATTTTGCCAAGCAGTTTATCCAGCTCGGCAACGCCGATATCATCATAATCGATACCGGTGCGGGTATTGCCAACAACGTACTGCAGTTTGTTGCTGCCGCAGATGAAGTTTATGTAGTTACAACTCCTGAACCGACTGCGATTACAGATGCATACGGTATGATTAAAATCATCACAACTGAACTTGTTGACCGCGAAATCAACATCAAGCTGCTTGTAAACCGTGTTCACTCGGCAGAAGAAGGAAAGAAGATTTCTGACCGCATTATCACAATCGTCGGCCAGTTCCTTAACTACAAGGTTGACTACATCGGTTTTGTTTATGATGACCCTGTAGTTTCTGCGTCGGTTATCCGCCAGAAACCGTTTATGATTGTCAACCCGACTTCAAAGCCTGCCCAGTGTATCAAACACATTGTAGGACGTATAGAAAAAACAGAACTTACATCAAGCGAAGGTGTTTCAAGTTTCCTCCGCAAGTTCCTCAGAAAAAAATAAAAACTTGACCTAACGGGCTTTTTGCCTTAATCTTTAATAGTGGGAGGAAAGATGTGATTAATGTAAAATCCGTCAGTATATCAGCTGCAGCAGGATTTATCTTATCATTTCTTGTGGGAATCATCTGTGGAAATGCTTTCTTAAGCGTTCTCCTCAGGGCATTTATCTTTGCTCTGGTATTCTCTGCCGTTGGTGCCGGCACTTCCTTCCTTTATTCAAAATTTTTGTCCGCGGATGGTGCGCCGTCCGAACCTTCTTCCCGGCCTCAGGCCAGGACAAGCGGTCAGGTTGATCTTGTTATCGACGATGATCCGCTCGAAGAAGAAGAAAACGGACCAAAATTCTTTGTAGAAAACAACAGAAGCGCCCTTCAAAGTGACGCAAAACCTTCTGCCGAACAAAAAGTAGATCCGGACGAAGATGTTACTGAAGAAATTGCTGAACAAGCCGCCTCCGCCTCTGATGTTGCACCGTTACAGCCCGTTGCGGCCCAGGCTACGCCTGTAAATCCTGTACCGGCCCCTGAACCGGAGATTTTTACGCCGCCAAGAGCTATGGATGCCGTTCCCAAGAACGATGCAGCCTTTACGCCGGTCAACCTGGCAGCTTCCGCCCCACAGGTTCAGGCTTCCCCAGAAGGAGCACCTGCAGGTAGTGATCTGCCCGAAGTTGACAGTCTTCCTGATATCGAAGATTTGGATACAGGCAAGAAAGATGGCGAAATTGGTGATATAATTAATGATAGTGAATTTGCAACTTCCGGTAAGTCTTCCGGTGGTACGCAGTTCCCGGACGGGCAGACCGCTGGCACTCAGAATGCTGATGTCATGGCCCAGGCAATTAGAACTATATTGTCAAAAGACAATTAAAAAAAAGGAAAATATATGGACGCTGAAAAGCCGCAGATTATTAACGACGAAGAAGAAGACAAACTTTGGATTGAATTCAAAAAAACAAGATCTCCTCAGTTACGCGACAGGCTCATAAGACAATATATGCCTTTGGTTAAGTATGTTGCAGGCAAGGTATCTGTAGGACTTCCTGCGAGTATGGAATTTGATGATTTAGTTGGATTTGGTCAGTTTGGACTTCTTGATGCCATCAACAAGTATGACCCTGAAAAAAATGTTAAATTCAAAACTTACGCGGTAACCCGTATCCGCGGTGCAATTTTTGATGAAATGCGTCAGCTCGACTGGGTTCCGCGCTCTGTTCGTCAGAAATCACGCGAAATTGAAGATACAATCTCTGAACTTGAATCAAAACTTGGTCGTACTGCAAGCGATTCTGAAATCGCAGAGCAGATGAACCTCACAGAAGAAGAATATCACCAGACCATCATGAAGGTCAGTGCATCAAGCATTATTTCGCTCAATGATGTATGGAACAGCGGAGATGATAACGATCACCTTTCCATCGCTGATACAATTGAGTCACCTTCAAGCTTAAATCCTGATGTTCAGATTGAACGCGAAGAAATTCGCAAGGTAATTATCCAGGCAATCAACGAACTTCCGGAAAAAGAAAAAATGGTAATCGTTCTCTACTATCACGAAGATTTGACCTTTAAGGAAATCGGTCAGGTTCTCGATGTAAGCGAATCAAGAATTTCTCAGCTGCACACAAAGGCAAACCTGCGCCTCCGTGCAAAATTGACTAACTTCCGCAAGGGAATTATCTAATTTAAGAAAAATCATGGTTACCTTAGACACAATCCGGACAGATATGGCAGAACTTCTCAAGCTTGAACAGAGTGTTCAAAGCGTTGAAGTCAGGGCAGACACCCTGGAAGAAGCCCTCGCAGACGCCGCCGTTCAATTGGGTACAAAGGTTGCAAATCTTGAATACGAAGTCCGCGAAAAAGGCTTTGAAGGCTTTCTCGGCCTTGCAAAAAAGCCGTGGACTATCGTTGTTTACCAGAACGCCGAAACAGTTGCCAAAATCGCAAAGGAAAAAGAAATCAGCCTCTTCGGCAACGAAGAACTTGCAGAAGAAGAAATTCACACAGACAAAGACGGCGAATACTTTATCCACAGATTCGGCTCGGAACTTCATCTCAAAATCAATCCGCCTGTCGGCAAGGGAAAGCCTGTTGACGCAGACGAAATTCTTACAGACCTCAAGCGTCCGGATACAAAAGATCTCGACGAAAAACAGATACGTCACTTTGCAGAAACCGGTACCGGCGGTGTTTACGAAGTTATCGGTACATACACACATGAGCCTGCAAACGACGCATTGTTCGTAATCGACATTTCTTCTGACGAAATGAAGGCTACCTGTACAATCAATGCACCTTCTCTCGGTGGTGCAGACATCAGCCACGAAATGATTGAACGCGCTCTTAAAACACAGGGTGTTGTTGCAGGTATTAGTGACGAAAAAATTGAAGCCCTCGTTGACAGACCGGTTTACAATGTGCCGGTTGTTGTCGCAGAAGCCGTTCAGCCGATTGACGGACGGGACGCATATATTGCATACAACTTTGAAACTGACCGCTCCAAAATCAGGGCAAAAGAAGCTGCAAACGGACAGGTTAACTTTAAGGAACTCAACCTTATCCAGAACGTTGTTCAGGGACAGCCTCTTGCCCAGAAAATGCTTGCCGAGCGCGGACGTTCAGGAAAAACTCTCTTTGGACGCTATCTCGAAGCCAAAAACGGAAAGGACATCAACCTTCCGCTCGGTAAGAACGTTACCGTGGACTCAGACGGACGCACAATTCTTGCCGCAATGGACGGACAGGTTCTCCTTATCAACGATAAAATCAATGTTGAACCTATCATGGAAGTTGACGGCGTTAACATCAAAACCGGTAACATCACATTCCTCGGAACCGTTGTTGTTAACGGCAACGTTGAAGACGGCTTTGACATCAAGGCAAGCGGTAATATCGAAGTTAACGGTGCCGTTGGTGCAAGTCACCTCGAAAGCGACGGAGATATCATCGTAAGCCAGGGTATTGTTGGCCGTGATGAAGGCGAAATCCTCTGCGGCGGCTCGCTCTGGGCAAAGTTCATCCAGAATACGAAGGTTACGGTTCAGGAAAATATCATTGTAAATGATTCAATCATGAACAGTGAAGTTTCTGCCCAGCGCCGTATTATTCTTCAGGGAAAGCGTGCTCAGATTACCGGTGGACATCTGTTTGCAACAGAAACCGTTCTTGCTAAAAATATCGGTTCTGCCGGTGGCGGTACAGAAACCGTTATCGAAGTCGGAGTCGATCCTAAGGCCAAGCACCGTCTTGCAGAACTTCTTGAAATGCAGGGCAATAACCTTAAGGAACTTGAAGAACTTGAACTCAACCTTCAGACTCTCGAAAACCAGAAAAAGATCCGTAAAAATCTTCCGAAAGACAAGGAAGAAAACCTCAAGAAACTGGTTATCCGAAAGGCAGAAATCAAAAAAGAAAACGAAGAGTTCAATACAGAAATTACATCTATTCAGGCACACCTTCGTGAACTCAAAAATATTGGTAAGGTATATGCGTCCGGAACAGTCTATACTGGCGTTAAAATCTACGTTCGTGATGAAAAAGACGAAGTCCGCGCAGATGTTAAGAGCGTAACATTCTACTACGAAGAAGGTTTTGTCCGCCGCGGCAAGTATGTTCAGCCGGAATTTGACGATATAAAGGGACCTGATGGCTATTCAACCAATTGATCTGCAGACAATGTATTCTCAAATGAATAATGTCGCCAAGACTGTTTCACAGATGCAGCAGGGGAACCAGCTTACCCAGGCCATGCAGGAAGCTAATTTAATAAGGCAGAATGCTGAGCAGGCAACTCTGGTTCATAAAACCGCAGACGACCAGGCAAAATCGCAGCAGGTAAAGGACGAAGGTCACCAGAGCCGGCAGGGGAATTCAGGCCAAAAAAAAGAAAAGGACGAAGAAGAACAGGCTAAAAAAAAGGTTTCAGAAATACGTGAGTCCTATCTTGGTCTGAATGTGGATATTTCGGGGTAATTATAAATGATAGGAATTTCAGTTCTCGCATTTTTTTTAATTGTGTTGAATATAATTTTCTGGATTGTATTTTTACGCAAGTTCAAAAAACTTTTTTCTACAGATGATATTCTCTATTCAACCCGTGCCGAAGTAACCCGCATGATTGAAGATATCAACAGAATTACAGCACGCGATATTGATTTAATTGAATCCAAACTCAAACAGCTCAAGGCCGCCGCCGCTGACGCAGACCGTCACATTTCCGTTGCAAAATCAGAACTCGATAAAAAAGCAAAATCCTACGAACTTCAAAAGACGATTTCTCAGGCGTCAATTATCGCAGGTACTTCAAATTCCCGTCCGGCACATCCTGCAAGAAATGAATCTTTGACCGACAGCATGAGGGCGGGGGAAATGTATTCAATTACCCACGAGGGGCAGAGGGCTCTGCACGAACAGCAGGGCACTCTTGATTTTGACGAAGAAGAAGATCACGCACTTGTTTCCAAAACAGGAACAAAATTCATGATAGATGAACAGGGTTCAACAGTTGCTTCAATTCCAAAGCTTGGGCTCAATGTTTCCTATACAGACAATCCGGTCAAACCAAAAAAGTCTTCTTCCCAGAAAGTAAAGGAACTTTATGAAAAGGGCTGGAGCGTGGACGAAATTGCAAAGGAACTGGCCATGACAGTAACTGAAGTTCAGTTTGCAATTGACATGGACTTTTAGTTTTTACTATTCCGTCAACTTAATATTCTTATTTTCTTAACACTTTTTTATGTTGAAATCCCGTTATTTTGTGATAGAATTCAAAAGGTTGTAAAACTATAAATTCAGACAAAAAAGCGAGGTTCACATGGACACTCAGGTAGAAGAGTTAATTGACAGAATCAAAAGGGACGGTGTTGCCGCTGCCGAAAATTCTGCTTCCCAGAAAATTTCTGAGGCTCAGAAAGAAGCCGAAAAAATCATTTCAAATGCAAAAGCCGAAGCTGATAAAATTATCAGACAGGCTAAAGACGAAACTGAACGTCTCCAGAAATCAGGTGAAGATGCCATCAAACAGGCTGGCCGTAACCTCCTGATTGCTTTCAGAGACAGCATTCAGAATGAACTTTCAGCACTCGTTAATAACGAAGTATCTTCTGTTTACTCAAAAGATATGCTCGTTAAACTTGTTCCTGAAGTTATCAAAGAATGGGTTAAAAACAATTCAGCAGAAGATGTTTCAGTACTTCTTAACGAAAAAGATTTAAAGCAGGTCGAAGACGGACTCAAGGCCGCACTCAAAGGAGAAATCTCAAAGGGATTGACCCTCGGAACAGACAATTCTGTTGCTGCCGGCTTCCGTATCGGAGTAAAAGATGGTGCTGCTTTCTATGATTACTCTGCAGATTCTGTGGCAGAACTTTTCAGTTCATATTTAAACCCGAGAATCGCAAAACTTATGAAAGAGGCATCTAAATAGTGTCTAATCAGTATTATCTTATGGCACAGCTGCCTTCGTTTTCGATCGATAACGAAAAAGCAGATCTGCCGGTAACAGAAGAATATTTTCTCGATTTATGTTCTCGTTTTCTGGACAATAAAAGTTTAAAACTTATCAGGGAATTATCACTCGAACCCCCAAGACAGAATGTAAGCACAGGTTCAGCTTTTCTTGACAGCTGGTACAATAATGAACGCGACCTGCGTTTTGCACTGGCTCAGATTCGTGCCCTCCGTTTAAACAAGAAATTCGATCTTGAAAACCGTACATTTTCTCCGGAAATTGTTCAGGCAGCTCGTACTGCCTGCGGTATGGAAAGTCCTCTTGCCGCTGAACGTTACCTCAATAAGTATCGCGCAGAATTAATCGAAAACATTAAACCATCTGATGAATTTTCAATTGATTCGGTATTTTCATACGCTTTAAAACTCAAGCTTGCGCTGCGTATCAAGAAATTTGATGCTGAAAAGGGTATGGCTTGTTATCATAAAATCTATGACAGCATTTTGAATGCAGATTCCAGTGCTGACAAAACTACGGGAGTAAACTAATGACGGATACTAAAGGAAAGGTAGTCGGCGTAAATGGTAATATGGTTTCTGTCGAATTTGACGGAAATATTTCCATGAACGAAGTTGCCTATGTAAAAGTAGAAGGATCAAGCCTCAAGAGCGAAGTAATCCGTATCCGCGGAAATATTGCGCAAATGCAGGTTTATGAAATGACAAAAGGAATCAAATGCGGTGACTCAGTAGAATTTACCGGCGACCTTCTGTCAGCTGAACTTGGCCCTGGTCTTCTGGGACAGGTTTACGACGGTTTGCAGAACCCGCTGCCGCTTCTTGCAGAAAAGGCAGGCTGGTTCCTTGAAAGAGGTATTTATGTAGATCCTCTTGACCGCTCAAAAAAGTGGAGTTTTACACCGACTGCAAAAGCAGGCGATACACTCAAGGCCGGCGAATATTTTGGAACTGTACCTGAAGGACCATTTACACACAAGATTTTTGTTCCATTTTATCTGCTTGGTTCATACAAGGTAAAATCAATCGTAAGTGCAGGTGACTACACTCTCGATGATACACTTGCCGTTCTGACAGACGAAAAGGGAAATGAAGTAAAATGTACAATGTCATTCCGCTGGCCTGTAAAACGTGCAGTAAACTGCTATGCAGAACGTCTTGCACCGACAGAAACAATGGTAACCAAGGTTCGCCTTATTGATACATTCTTCCCGGTTGCAAAGGGCGGTACATATTGTATTCCTGGACCGTTCGGTGCAGGTAAAACAGTACTTCAGCATACAACTTCCAAGTACGCAGACGTAGACATCGTAATTATCGCTGCCTGCGGTGAACGTGCCGGTGAAGTCGTAGAAACACTTACTGAATTCCCTGAACTCAAAGACCCTAAAACAGGCAAGTCTTTGATGGAACGTACAATTATCATCTGTAACACATCTTCAATGCCGGTAGCCAGCCGCGAAGCTTCGGTTTACACATCTGTAACCCTCGCAGAATACTACCGCCAGATGGGCTTGAACGTTCTTCTTCTTGCTGACTCAACATCACGCTGGGCACAGGCTCTCCGCGAAATGTCAGGTCGTCTTGAGGAAATCCCTGGAGAAGAAGCATTCCCTGCTTATCTCGAATCTTATATCGCAGCATTCTACGAACGCGCTGGTCAGGTAAAACTTCCGGACGGTTCTGTTGGTTCCGTAACAATCGGTGGTACAGTATCTCCTGCCGGCGGTAACTTTGAAGAACCTGTAACTCAGGCAACCCTTAAAGTTGTCGGAGCCTTCCACGGACTTTCCCGTGCACGTTCTGATGCACGCAAGTACCCGGCTATTGACCCTCTTATTTCATGGTCAAAATATCCGGGAGTTATCGTAGAACCAAAAGTTCAGTTCTGCCGCAGCATCATGAGACAGGGTGTAGATGTTGGTTCGATGATGAAGGTAGTAGGTGAAGAAGGTACTTCCCTTGACGACTACATCGTATACCTCAAGGAAGAAATGCTTGATGCAGTTTACTTCCAGCAGAACTCATTCGATGCAGTTGATGCCAACGCTACTGTTGAACGTCAGAAATACGACCTTGACAAACTTATCAAGATTCTTGGTTCTGACTTTGATTTTGCTGACAAGGATGATGCACGTACTTACTTTAACCAGCTGCGCCAGAAGTTCATCGACTGGAACTATGTTGAAGATACAAGCGATGCATTCAAAAAGATCGAAGGCGACATCGACCAGCTCTATGCTTCAAAGGGTGGACGTCTTGGTCCTGCAGCAGAAAAACTTCTTAAGGACGGTGAATAATTATGAACAAAGTATATAGTCGAATTGAATCAATTACAGGTTCCGTAATTACTGTCCGTGCAGAAGGCGTAAAATACAACGAACTTGCAGAAATCACAACTCGCTTTGGTAAGTCCCTTGCCGAAGTAAACAAAATCGACGGTGATGTAGTTTCGCTCCAGGTATTTGCCGGCGGACGCGGTGTTTCAACAGGAGACCAGATCCGCTTCCTTGGACACGATATGCAGGTTTCATTCAGCGATGACCTTCTCGGCCGTATCTTTAACGGTTCCGGTGAACCACGCGACAACGGACCTTCACTTGCAGAAAACCTTAAACCAATCGGCGGACCGTCTGTTAACCCGTCAAAGCGTATCCTTGCTGAACGTATGATGAGAACAAACATTCCGATGATTGATATGTTCAATACTCTGGTTGTTTCACAGAAACTTCCAATCTTCTCAATCTCAGGTGAACCATACAACCAGCTCCTTGCCCGCATTGCCATGCAGGCCGAAGCAGATGTTATCATTCTTGGCGGTATGGGTCTTAAATACGATGACTTCCTGTATTTTAAGAAAACACTTGAAGACGGCGGTTCTTTGAGCAAAACAGTAATGTTTATTCATACTGCCGCTGATCCGACTGTAGAATGTATCAAGATTCCTGATATGTCTCTTGCAGTTGCAGAACAGTTTGCCCTTCAGAACAAGGATGTACTCGTTCTCCTCACTGATATGACAAACTACGCTGACTCAATGAAGGAAATTGCGATTACACAAGAACAGGTTCCTTCTAACCGTGGTTATCCTGGTGACCTGTACTCACAGCTTGCAGCACGTTACGAAAAGGCCGTTGACTTTGACAGCAGCGGATCTGTAACAATTCTTGCCGTAACAACAATGCCTGGTGATGACGTTACACACCCGGTTCCTGATAACACAGGTTACATCACAGAAGGTCAGTACTACCTTAAGGGCGGACGTATCGAGCCGTTCGGTTCTTTGTCCCGCCTTAAGCAGAACGTAAACGGTAAAACACGTAAAGACCACCGTGCACTTATGGATGCTATGATTCGTCTTTATTCATCTTACAAAGACACACTGGAAAAGAAATCCATGGGCTTTATGATGAGTAAATGGGATGACAAGCTCCTCAAATACGGTGAACTTTTTGAAAAAGAAATGATGGATTTGTCAGTTAACATCTCTCTCGAACAGGCACTTGACCTGGGTTGGAAAATCCTCGCAGACTGTTTTGAAAAGGATGAAACTGGTATTAAGTCTGAGCTGATTACTGAATATTGGCCAA
>JAEENG010000037.1 GCA_016283615.1 Treponema sp. | reverse complement strand
CCAAAAAGGCCACCGTCGAAATGTCCAGCCGTATTTATCAGACCTTAAAAAAACGCGCACCGGAGCAGGCAAAGAACTTTTTTAAAGCAAACATCAAGACAATCGACAGTTACTGTTCTGGTATTGCAAAAATGGGCGCCCACAATTATGGAATTTCGCCGAATTTTACCGAAAACGAAGATTATCTTAAAACAAAACTGGCAGCGCTTGCAGTTTCTTTTATCCTCAAGCATAAAGACAATATAGCAATTAAATCTCTTGTAAATATAAGCCAATACCAGGAAGCTGCAAAACAGCTCTTTGTTGACCCGATTTTATTTCACTCAACAATCATTCACCCGCACAATTTTAGGGAAGATTACAAAAAGCAGCTCCAGACCGTCCTTGTTGAATGGGAAAAAACTGCCGCTCATATTGAAAGCCTCGTCCCGGCCGTAAAAGAATTGTATGCGGGCTTTACCGGCAGCAAGGGTTCAACCTTATTAAATTTCGACACCGTACTCAATTCATCGTTTCCGCGGATACCTGTTTTTAACAAAGAAAATTACCTGTGCGATAATTATGAAGACGCAATAAATTCCCTCAAAAGCTATAGAAATTTTTCAAACTTCAAATTAGGTAAAGTAAAAGGTTTAGTTGAAATCAAGGAAATTCTTTCTGATGCTTCTGAGTGCTATGCAAAGGCCGTGCAGCTTTTGAACTTTATTGTAAATTCAAAAATTATCGAATCCCTCATCCCCCTCCTCGAAGAATTCAGTCAGATTACAAACGACCTTAAACGGCAGACTTCTTTTTTAACTTTTTCTGATATTTCTGATCTTGCAATGCAGACTCTCAAAGACTATCCGGACATTCGCGCAATCGAAAAGGCAAAATACAAGGCAATCATGATTGACGAATTCCAGGATAACAACCAGATGCAGCGTGACCTTCTGTTTTTGCTCGCAGAAAACTTAGAGCGGATGGATAAAGGCGTACCACAGGTTTCTGAACTGTGTCCGGACAAACTTTTCTTTGTCGGCGACGAAAAACAGAGTATTTACCGTTTCCGTGGGGCCGATGTTTCCGTTTTCCGCGCCCTTTCGCGAGACTTTGCAGAGGGCAATCTGACCATGTCAATAAACTACCGCTCATGCCCTGCCCTGATTGGAGCATTCAATACATTCTTCGGTGGTTTTGAATACCCCCCTCTTGCAGAAGAACTTGACGGCAGGGGGCCGGCCTGTTTTTATAAACCATCGCAAAAAGATGAAAATATTCCTGATTACGAAGCCGTGTATCAGAAAGTTGAATTAGGAGAGACTTCAAAAGAGGAAATTCAAAAAAGCACTCTGGAAGAAGTTTACAAAAGTCACATCATCATCGGCCGTTACAATGAGGGTCAGATTGCTGAATTCAACCAGCTCACAAAAATCGACGCGGAAGCAACCTGGATTTGTCAAAAAATCAAACAGCTCATCACAGAGGGCATCAACGGTCAGGTTTACAAATTCAGTGACATTGCCATTCTTCTTAAAAAATACACAAACCAGAATGTGTACGAACGCTACTTCCTGCAAAACGGGATTCCATACAATACGGAAGTAATCACCGGATTCTTTGGCGACGGACCGGTAAACGATATTTATTCATTTTTAAAAATCTGCGTAACCGACAAGGACGAGCTCGCCTACACAAAAGTTTTGCGTTCACCATTTGTAAATCTGACAAACAGCGAAGCCGATGCAATCGTAAAATCCAGCTCAAAACCCTTTGATTTTGACGCTTCCCAAATCCTCAATCCGCTCAGCCTCAAAAAATACACTCGCGGCAAAGAGATGTTTGTTGAATTAAAAGAGTTTGCCAGAAAATCCAAACTCACCAGTATAATCAGCAAACTCTGGTACGAATACGGATACTGTTACGAAACCATGTGGAACCAGACAGTCACAATGTATTCAAAAATGTACGATTATATTTTTGAACTCGCCCGGAAGGCTGAATTAGACGCCATGAGCCTCACGGAGTTTCTGGACCAGCTGTCCGTGTACACAGATGACGGAAAAAAACTTGAAGGCCTCGACATCCCGATAGAACAGATAAATGGTGTACATATCATGTCGATTCACAAAAGCA
>JAEENG010000036.1 GCA_016283615.1 Treponema sp. | reverse complement strand
GTTTGGACCGATTTTTGTGGTCAGGCAGATCTGAAGGTTGTTGGCAAAGTCTTTTGATTCGTGGGCGCGGCTGCAGGCCCATTCAATCAGTTTACAGTCTTCCACAGATGCAGTGTCATTGTCGCGTAAAATTTCCCAAAGTGGACGATCGTCAAATTCAGCATTGAAAAGGTTCTGCATATTTTTTGGATACGAGAACTTCTGCTCCATGGCGTCGTACTTGATTAAAAGACTCTCACTCATTCCTAAAATTATAATCGATAATAAGAATCTGCGATATATAATTTTTCATAATTCGGAAAAATAGACGAAATAAGTGGTACATGATAGAATTGAATTATGAACGAATTGAATACACCCCGCTGGAATCTGGATAAACTTTTTAGTTCCATCGAAAGCGATAAATACAAACAGGCAGTTGAACTTTTAAAAACCGGAATCGAAAAACTGGAAAGCCTCTTAAAAAATTCGGGCCGGTTCAATTTTAGTTTCTGGCTCAACGGCTACCTTACCGCTTATGACAAGGTTTACGCCCTGATGCAGACACTTTCCTGCTATGCTTCAATCATTTATTCGGTTGATACGACAAATTCAGCAGTTTTGAACAATCTTTCGGTTATTGATGAATTTGGAATCCAGTTTTCGCAGATTGAAATTTCATTCAAAAATATCCTGTACAAACACCGTGACGAACTGGACGCATTTTTTGTGCGCTTTCCGCAGTTTGCCGGCCGCAAATACCTCCTTGAACTCGACATTACAGAATTCAAGCACCAGATGCCGCCAAAAGAGGAACTTCTTACAAGTTCGCTCCAGAAAACCGGCGGAAACGCCTGGGAACTTTTGCAGGGACAGATTATTTCCAATCTGGCCGACGAAAAGGGCAAAACCTTTAATGAATTAAGAAACGATGCGTATTCAAGTGATCCCGCATTAAGAAAATCTTCTTACGAAAAGGAACTTGCCCTCCTCAAAGCCAATAGAATTGCCCTGGCGGCCTGCCTTAACAACTTAAAGGGCGAAACCGTTTACCTGAACAAACGCCGCAAGTGGCGCAGCGCAATCGACAGGGCACTTCTTGCAAACAGACTTTCAAAACCGACATTAAACGCACTCATCAAGGCAATCGAAAAGAGCCTTCCGTCCTTCAGAAAGTATTTTCTGGCAAAGGCAAAATATCTTAAAAAGCACAATATGAGCGCAAGTTTTTCTGCGGACAGGGGACTTGCATTCTACGACCTGTTTGCTCCTATGGCGCTCCCATCTGACGGAAACGACGATAAAAATTCAATTTTGACAAAAACATGGACCTTTGACGAAGCCCGCGACTACATAATCGCGCGCTACACTTCGTTCAGCGTGCACATGGGTTCGTTTGCAAAAAAAGCCTTTGAAGAAAACTGGATTGACGCAGAAGTGCGCGCAGGAAAGGTTGGCGGAGCCTTTGACGAAGACTTTGCGCTCGGCCATCAGAGCCGCATTCTGACAAACTTTACAGGCACATTCAGTGACATAATTACACTTGCCCACGAACTTGGACACGCTTATCACTTTAGCTGTCTCAAGGGAAAGCCGCCGGTTTTTGCTTCGTACCCGATGACGCTTGCAGAAACTGCTTCTACCTTTGCCGAAACAATCGTAAAACAGGATCTGCTTTCAAAATGCACTCCCGCTGAACGCCTGCAGCTTCTGGACATTGATTTGCAGGATGTTTCTCAGGTTCTCGTTGATATTTTGTGCCGTTATTATTTTGAAAAATCAGTATTTACCGAGCGCGAACAGAATCCTCTCACCGCAGATGATTTTTGCCGCCTGATGCAGGCCGCCCAGGAAAAATCCTACGGCAAGGGTTTGAACAGCGAGCGCCACGAATACATGTGGGCAGTAAAAAGCCATTATTACTCGACAGGTCTCGACTTTTACAACTTTCCGTACGCTTTTGGTCAGCTCTTTGCGATGGCCCTTTATCAGCGCTACAAAAAAGAAGGGGCAGGCTTTGCGGCAACCTATGCAAAACTTCTTTCAAATACAGGTGCAATGAGCTGCGAAGATTTGTGCAAAGAGGCAGGTTTTGATATCACCCAGGTTGAATTCTGGCAGGGCGGAATCCAGGCCTACCTTGAAGAAACAGAAGAATTTATCGCTCTTGCAAATGAAAAGGGAGACAGCTCAAAACCGGCCGAATAAATGAAAATCCTCTGTGTTTGTTTAAGTCCTTCAATTCAACGGACGCTCGTATTTGATAATTTTACCACTGCTCAGGTTAACAGGACAAAAAACTATATTCAAAATGCCGGCGGTAAGGCAATCAACACGGCGCGTGTTATAGAACAGCTTGCCCCGGGCAGTGCAGTCTGCATTTTTCCACTGGCAAAACAAAACTCAGGTGAATTTTTATCGCTCTTAAAAAAAGACGGCATCCGCTCAAAAACCGTGTCTGTTCCGGGCTCAACGCGCACCTGCTGGACAGCCCTTTCAAAATACGGAGAAACTACAGAAATCATCGCCGAAGAGCCTGTTTTACAGGCCCCGGATTTTTTTAAAAGGCGCGGAAAGCAGCTCGTAAAACTTATTCAAAAAGAGGCCGGAAAGGCTGATGCCCTCATTTTGAGCGGAAGCGCGCCGCTTTGCTGGAACCAGGATATTTATTCAAAAATTGCAAAAGAAGCCGCTGATTCAGGCCTTGCAATCGTGCTTGATTTTAAAGGCCCTGCCCTTCTAAGCTGTCTTGATGAATTAAAAAACTGTACAAATTCAATTTTTGTAAAAATCAACATGGATGAATTTACAGAAACTTTTTCAGAAGCTCTTCTTGCCCCGGTTACAAAACGCTATCCGAACGTCACTTTTATCGTTACCGACGGAAAGCTTCCGACTCACGCTGCAAGTTCAGCAATGGAAGAAAAAACTTTTGAAAGTAAAGAAATCATGGTTGTAAACACGACAGCCTGCGGAGACAGTTTTAACGCGGGTTTTATTGTTGAATTTTTAATGTCGCACAATCCTGAAAGTGCAGTCCGGGAAGGCATCAGGTGCGCATCCCTCAACGCGCAGACAATCGTTCCCGGAAGTTTAGTTTAATTCGTTCAATAAGCGCGGAAGTTCGTAAATCGAATCAATATAAAAAATGCGTCCGCCTGCCCCCTCGGGAAGAACGGCCCGCCTGCTTTCGTCCAGAATTTTTCCTACCTGAACGGCTGTTCCGCCGATTGCAGCATAACCTTCAACATAGTTTTTCCAGTCGTCCAGGAACAAGGTATCTTCAACTGTTCCGCCGATTATCGACAATGCATTTTTGTAAGAAAAGTCGTACGGCTTTCCCTTGAGTTTATTTGCGCGGATGTCACTTATCTCCGGCAAAAAATAATCGCGCACCTGGAGTTTTTTTAAAACGTGTTCAGCGTGTTCGCCCGGCGAATTGGTTAAAATCATTTTTGGAAGTTTGATTGATTCAAGTAAGGCAGGAAGGTCAGGGTCGAATGCAAGTTCTTCAACTTCAGACTCGGGATGAACATAGGCAAAATAATCTTCAACATCGGTCAAACCGCTTGATTTGAGCCAGTCCAGAGTTGTTTCATAAGTTTTTAATGCCTTTTCGCGTTCGAGGATTGCCTGGCTGAAGTCCATATTAAAAAATTTGGCGCAGTAACCGATGATTCTGCGGCTGATGCCGGTGCTCATTTTGCTGTTGGCAGAATACACGGTCATGTCGAGGTCAAATATTAATTTTTTGATCATTGGCTTTCCTTTTCAAACGCTTTATTAAATATAATCACAAAATAGACGATTTCGGCAACCGCTGTAATTGCCCAGCTGCACGGAAAGAGCAGAAATAATGATTCAATTGTGGCAAAACGGGCAAAAATCGTGTAAACCCACGCAATTCTGAATACGCACGAACCCAGAATTACAATCAGCGACGGAACAAAGGTCTTTCCAAGTCCGCGGCTTGCGGCAATCGTACAATCCATAAAGGCGCTCACACAATAAGCAAGTGCCATGATGTTGATACGGCGGATTCCGAAAGCTTTGACCGCCTCGTCCTGCGTAAACAGAGACAGCACCGCATCCCGGAAAAAGTAAAGCAGGAGGCCCAGAACAAGTGCGCTCAAAAATGAATATATTGTGCACAGGAAAAAGGTCTTTTTTACGCGGTCTTTCTGGTGCGCTCCAAAGTTCTGGCCGACAAAACTTGAGCAGGCAACATAAAAGGCAAGCATTACATTGTAAAGAAGCGGGTCAATTTCTGTGGAAACGGCGATTCCGGCGACTGCAAGCGGCGGAAAACTGTTGATTCCGACCTGGATAAACATATTTGCAAAGGCAAAAATCGTATTCTGAAAGCCCGACGGAACTCCTATGCTCACAAGTTTTTTTACCTTGTCCCGTTTTAGGCTGAGCTGCTTTACACGCAGCGGAACCTGTGTTTTTGCGAATATGAGAATTCCCGTAACGAGAAAGGCCGAAACGTACTGACTGATTGCACTTGCAAGGGCAACCCCATCAACATCCATCTTAAATCCGATAACAAAAACAAGGTTCAATAAAACATTTATCACGCCCGCAGCCAGAAGACAGATTACAGGCCGTGTGGAGTCACCCGTTGCGCTCAAAAGCGCGCTGCCCCAGTTATACAAAGCGAGGGCCGGCATTCCGAGGGTGTAGATTTTTATGTAGGAAGCTGCGTCCTGCAAAAGTTCAGGGCGGGTGTTTAAAAGTCTTAATGCGGGAACTGCAAAAACCTGCGCAACAAGAAGCAGCAGAACCCCAGAGCCCAGACAAAACAAAAATGAGGTGTGAACCGTTTCGCCCAGGTCTTTTTCTGACCTTGCGCCGCAGTAAAAGGCCGCAATAACGTTGACCCCGCTTCCGATTCCCTGCAGAAGACCTGTCAGAAAGAACAACAACATCGGCGTTGAACCGACTGCGCCGAGAGCATGGGCACCCGCAAAACGTCCGGCAACGGCAATATCTGCCATATTGAACATTACCTGCAGGATGTTTGAGAAAATCAGAGGAAAACTAAAAATAAAAATGCCGGACGCTAAAGGTCCGGCAGTAAGATCGAGTTTTTTATTCAATTTATGCGTAGAACCTTATTTTGAGTTCAATTTCTGTAATTCAGGCTCAACATCATCGTGCTGTTTCTGGAGGTAGTCCATTACATGGTCGATTACGGCCTGTTTAGAATCCGGATGGTCAGCAGGAAGAGTTGCAAGATAATCTTTTCTGAACTGTTTGCAGTCAATTACAGGGCTTGCTGTAAAAATCTGGTTTGCAGGTTCGCAGATATCTGCAAGCATGTCATCAGGATTATTCGGATCGATTGTAAGGATTGAACCGTTGATTGAAACCAGAACCATAACGTCAAACATGCGCAGGTATGAATCCATTTCGCGAAGTCCGCGTTTAGTTTCCGGCTTTCCGGGACGGTAACGTGTTCCGGAAGGGAATACGAGAATTACTTCTCCGTCACGTTTACATTTATCCATTGCGCGCATTGCGGCAAGGTTGATTGTGCGGGCCTTCTTTTCTTCTGCGGCCGCTTCTTCTGCAGATTTTGCACTTGCTTCTGCCTTATCCAGAGAACGTGTCGGATAAATTACAACACGTGTAAAGCTTTCGGCAAAAGCACGGACATTTGCATCTGCTTCGTTAAGTTTCATTCCGGCGATTGCAACGATACGGTCAGCAAGGTCTTTGCCTTCTGCGCCCATGTCGTTTTCCAGAAGCCATGTAAGGGCCGGTAAGTCTGTGTTTGAATAATGTTCCATCAGAATCAGACCATGCTTGCCGCTTTTTACTGCTTCAAGAAAAGCTTTAAAGTTTTCTTTGCCGCCGATGTGACTGCCAGGAAGAGTGTTGTCTTCGATCAGTTTGTACATGATCTTTTTTGTGTTTGGGTTTGCTTTTTGATAAACGTTGGTTTCATCAATTTTTGCAGCAGCCTTTGACATCTGGGTCATCTGTGCAAAGAATTTTCCATAGAGCTCACGAATAGAAGCCATTAGTACCTCGAAAAACCAGGACTTATGTCCCTTGTTGTTCCTGTATTTTAATATGCTTAATTTGAAAAGACAAGGTCTTCGACTGAATATCTGAGCCACGCATTGCCGATTTTGGCCGCATTGATAAATTCACCCCAGGAATAATACTTTTCGTAGGGGAGATGTTTTTCGCCAAACGCAATGTAATTTCTTCCGTCGTCATCGCGCCCGTACGAAACGGAAAAATCGATTCCACGCGAAGAAAAGTCCATTTCTTTTTTGAGCTCTATATTCTGTCTGAATTGTTCCAAAGTCATAAAGTGATTATAACTTAAAACCGGAACTTAAAAAAGAATTTACGTCATACTGCCGGAGATAAACGCAGATTCTTATTTTTCTGTTTTTATTGTATGATTGAATAATGAAATTTAGAGCCCCTCTCATCGCGCTTGCGGCAGTTCTTTTTTGCCTTAATGCAAACGCGCAGGAGAAAATCATTATGGATGATGAACTTTTATTCGAATCGAATTTTTATATTGCCGACGTTGATGATTCAATTTTTGAAAGAATCAAGGGAAAGTCCTACAAAGAAAACTGCACGGTTCCGCTTTCTGATTTACGCTATATAAAAATCCTGCACAAGGATTTTGACGGTCAGGATGCACGCGGCGAACTTATCTGCAATAAAGCAATCGCAGAAAAACTGCTTTATATTTTTAAGGAATTGTACAGGGCCTCTTATAAAATTCAGGAAGTGAGCCTCGTCGACAAATACAACGCCGACGACGAGACCAGCATGCGGGCAAATAATTCATCCTGCTTTAACTTCAGGTTTATTTCGCACACAAAAACTGTTTCCAAGCACGGACTCGGTCTTGCGGTGGATATCAACCCGCTTTACAACCCGTACATAAAAACCGTGCGCGGCAAAACTTATATTGAACCTGCAACCGCCGCTCAATGGGTGGACCGTTCAAGGCCCAACCCGTATAAAATTGATCACGACGATCTGGCATACCGCCTTTTTACTGAGCAGGGCTTTGAGTGGGGCGGTGACTGGGACGACTGCAAGGACTGGCAGCATTTTGAATACTCATTCTGAGGGCATTTAATACTGCAATAAAGCATACACCTACGTCGCCAAAAACCGCAAACCACATATTTGTAATTCCGAGGGCGCCAAGCACCATAACGGCTGCCTTTACACCAAGCGAAATCCAGATATTCTGGTAAACGATGCGCATTGTTTTGCGGCTGATTTTTACGGCCTGGCTCAACTTTATCAGTTTGTCGTCCATAATTACAACGTCGGCCGCTTCGATTGCAGCGTCGCTTCCCATTGCGCCCATTGCAACTCCAACATCGCTTCTTGCAAGAACAGGTCCGTCGTTAACTCCGTCGCCGACAAACATAACGGTTCCCCGGGATTTTGTTCCTTTTTCGTTTTTGGATTCAATCAGGTCTTCGATTTTTTCGACCTTATCTTCCGGCAAAAGTCCGGCGTAAACATCGTCGATTCCAAGTTCTTTTGCCACGAGAACTGCTGCGTTTTCGTTGTCGCCCGTGAGCATGATTGTCTTTCTGACACCTTCTTTTCTGAGCGCCTTAATCGAATCCGATGCGTTTTCTCTGGTGCTGTCACTGATTACTACAGCACCTTCAAACCTGCCGTCCCTGGCAATGTAAACAACAGTTCCGGCAGTTTCCGCTTTTGCAAATTCAGATTCGTCAAATTCAACATGTTCTTTCTGCATCAGAGCCCTGTTTCCTGCAAGAACAAGCTTTCCGTCAAGAAGAATTTTAATTCCATAACCGTTGAGTTCTTCGCAGTTTTTACGCTCACAGCATGTACAGCACTCCGGTTTTTCTCCATTCAGGGCGCCGCATTTTGCAAGGTGGGCTTTTTTAATCGATTTTGAAATCGGATGATTTGAAAAATGCTCTGCGTGGGCTGCAAGCGCAATTAATTCATCTTCACTCATGTCACCGGCACTGATAACAGAAGTTACGTCAAAAATTCCTTTTGTCAAAGTTCCTGTTTTGTCAAAAACGCCGGTATCAACTTTTGAAAGGGCTTCTACAAAGTTGCTTCCCTTGATGAGAATTCCGTTGCGGCCGGCAAGTCCGATTCCACTGAAAAATGCGAGCGGAACAGAAATTACAAGGGCGCACGGACAGCTTACAACAAGGAACATGAGAGCGCGGTAAACCCAGACAGACCAACCGGTCTGTGCAAAAACGTCCGGGAAGAAAAGCAAGCAAACCAGAGGAGCTGCGATTGCAACAGCCAGAGCGGAAAAGCACACAATCGGAGTGTAAACTTTTGCAAAACGGCTGATAAACTTTTCTGCACGCGCCTTTACTGCCTGAGACCTTTGTGTAAGTTCAAGAATACGGCTTACTGCACTCTGACCGTATGGTTTTGTAACCTGAATTTTAAGAACGCCGCCGATATTCACCATTCCTGCCAGAACCTGGTCTTTTACACCGATTTCCCGCGGCATGCTTTCGCCTGTCAAAACCGATGTGTCCACAGAAGAAGTTCCTTCAAGAACCACTCCGTCGAGAGGAATGCGTTCGCCGTTTTTTACCTGAATTATTGCTCCAACTTCAACATCTTCTGCTTCAATCTGAACAAACTGACCGTCTTTAAGAACGCTTGCAGTGTCAGCGCGGAGTTCAACAAGGGCTTTAATTGAATCCCGGCTCCTGTCCACGGCATAATCCTGAAAGAACTCGCCGATGCAGTAAAAGAGCATGATTGCTACTGCTTCGCCGCTTTTTCCGATACAGATTGCACCGATACTTGCAGCACTCATCAAAAACTGCTCGTCCATAAAATCGCCCTTTCTGATGTTGGAAAGGGCCGACCGGATAACGCCGCGCCCGCAGATTACAAACGAAGCAAAATACAGAATCATATACAAAGTTCTGTAGAGATTTACGCCTTCAAAAAGATAAACTGGGGCAAGTTTATAATGAATAAACGGTACATGTTCAACAATTATGCCGAGCGTAAAAAGTGCGAGTGCGAGGAGAATTTTTGAAAGACCGGGTTCTTCCTCTCCGTCCCCATCGTGATGGCAGCACCCGCAGCCGTGTTCGTGTTCGTGGTCGTGGCCGCAGTGTTCGTGGTCGTGGCCGCAATGTTCGTGTTCGTGTTCGTGGTCACAATGTTCGTGTTCATCTATATCTTTTTTCATAAAATCCTCCATCATAGACTCCGCGTTAGCGGCCTTGCACGGATGCAATTTTACCCGCGTTAGCGGCGCGCCAGAAAAGCCCTCTATTCAAGAATGTGGTCCAGGCCCTGACTTAAAATCGAAATTACATGGTCATCAGCAAGCGAATAAAAAATAGACTTTCCTTCGCGTCTGAATTTTATAAGCTTGTTGTCCTTTAATATTTTGAGCTGGTGGCTTACAGCACTGTCCGTCATTGCGAGTTTACGGGCAATTTCGCCGACAGACTCTTCGCTTTCAAAAAGAGCAAACAGGATTTTTATTCTGGTCGTATCACCAAAAATTTTGAATAAATCCCCAAGATCCATCAAAACATCTTCGGTGGGTTCGGCTTCTAAAAGTTTATTTTCCACATCTGCCTCCGTTCTTTTCGTTTGAACAGGTGTTCAACTGTTCATATATTAAATTCTATTTTTTTATCTGTCAAGTTTTTTTGTTTGGGTTTATAATATCCGTATGCGTTCAGTTAATTATGTAAAAGACGACGGTCAGTCATCAGCATTTGTAAATGAGCCGAAAGATTTTATTACCTGGGATCCAAAACTTAGGACAGGAATACCGGATATCGACTCAGAGCACGAAAATCTTGTTGTGCTTTGCAATGATTTTTACAAAACCCTTCTCCAGAACAAGGATACAGCCGATTATCAGAAAGTTATTCGCCGTACCCTCGAGCGTTGTTTAAACTACGCGGCAATTCACTTTGAAGACGAAGAAAAACTTATGATAGCCGCCGGATACGACGGGTACAGGCAGCACAAGGCCGAACACGAAGCCTTTAAGGAAAAGGTTCAGATTGCATACACACGCATCAACCAGATTACAATCAGCGAGGCAATAAAGTTTGCACACTTCCTGCGGGACTGGATTCAGAACCATATCGCGTACGACGATAAACTCTACATTCCGTCCCTTGTTGAATTTTTAAAGTCCAAGGCAACAAAGCAGTAAGAACCTCTCTGCAAATTGTAATTTTTTGAGATTCCCATAATAATAGATTTTCATATATGAATATTTTATCTATCAGTAATCTGGCAAGAATGGGGCGGGAAAAACCGCTTTTTACAGACGTTACCTTTGGATTGAACGAGGGCGACAAGGCCGCAGTTATCGGTCGTAACGGCTGCGGAAAGTCTACCCTCCTTTCAACAATCGCAGGCCAGCTGAACCCCGACGAAGGCTCGGTCGTTATAAACAAGGAAAGCGGTGTAAGTTTTTTGCCGCAGACTCCACTTTTTAACGAAAGCGACACAATCGAAGAACACATTTTTAAGTCTCACAGCCCAAAGCTCGATAAAATCAGGCGCTACGAAAAACTCTGCGAAAAGATGGAGCAAGGCCTTAACACTGCAGAACAAAAAGAATTTGATTCCCTTAGCCGGCAGATGGATAACGACGATTTGTGGAATTATGAATCTCAGATACGCTCCACACTCGGCGAGCTTGGAATCCAGAACCTGAGCCTCAAAATGTCCGAACTTTCTGGCGGAATGCTCAAAAAAGTTGCCCTCGCCCAGGTTCTCGTAGAAGATACAAAACTTCTCCTTCTGGACGAACCGACAAACCACCTGGATATCAGGACAATCGTCTTTCTGCAGAATTATCTTGTTCAGACAAAACGTACGGTTCTGATGGTTACACATGACCGCTACTTTCTGGATGCAGTTTGTACCCACATTTACGAACTTGCCAGAAACAAACTCAAACTCTACGAAGGAAATTATTCAAAATACCTGGAAAAGAAAGAAACCGAAGCGCAGATAGAAGCCAATACCGAGCGCCGTATTGAATCCGTGCTCCGTTTTGAACGCAAATGGCTTTTGCGCGGCCCGTGTGCCCGCGGAACAAAAATCAAGGCCCGCATCGACCGTGACATGCAGCTCATCAACCGCGAAAAATTTGAACAGGACAAGGGCTTTACTCTTCAGGTTGCAGGGCGCCGGCTCGGAGGCAAAATCCTCGAGCTCCACGGAATCGGAAAGAATTACGAAAAGTCCCTGGCAGAAAAGCGCAATTCAACAGGTGCAGACGGGATTGTCCAGCACCCGGTTATCAAAAACTTTTCCTATAAGTTTACAAAGGGTGAACGTATCGGCATTTTTGGTTCAAACGGAACCGGAAAGTCTACACTTTTAAATATCATAACGGGCACAATTCCGCCGGATACAGGCTCAATCGATATCGGAATCAACACGGTTTTCGGCTACTACCAGCAGAACCCGGTCTTTAAGGACAAAAGCCTTACCGTACTCGAATACATCAAGGAAGCCGCAGAATATATCCAGATGAATGACGGGCGCCAGCTGAGCGCAGCCCAGTTTTTAAATGAATTCGGTTTTGAAGGCAAAATTCAGCATTCAATGCTTTCTACATTGAGCGGCGGAGAACTTAAACGCGTTTTTCTTGTCCGGCTTTTGATTTCAAATCCAAACTTTTTGATTCTGGACGAGCCGACCAACGACTTTGATATTTTTACGCTCAACATTCTCGAAGACTTTCTGCTCGGTTACCAGGGCTGTCTTTTAATCGTAAGCCACGACCGCTATTTTATGGACAAGATTGCAGACACACTTTTTGTAATGGAAGACGACGGTGCAATCAGCGGCTTTGTCGGAAAGTGCAGCGAGTACATAGATTATCTCGAAGAAAAAAATAAAAAGGGGAAAGCAGCGCTTCAGGCACAGCCGTCGCTCCCTATCCCCCCTCTCCAGTCCGCTTCCCCTTCTCCAAAGAAAAAGCGTTCTTTCAAGGAACAGCGCGAATTTGAAGAACTCGAAGCCCTGATTCTTGAGCTTGAAGAAAAAAAGCCGGAACTTGAACAGCAGATGGCAGGAACGGACTTTGCAAAAATCCAGGCCGCTTCTGCACAGTACGCAGAACTTACGGCAAAGCTGGACAAGGCGTACGGGCGCTGGAGCGAACTTGCCGAACTGGGCTGATTCTGCTGACCAAAAAAGTAAAAAATGCTAGTATCAGGTTACTATGAAAATTATTACAGAATTAAAAGTCAGACCTTACGAATGTGATTCTTACGGTCACGTAAACAATGCCGTTTATCTCAACTATCTAGAACTTGCCAGAATGGATTTTTTACAGAAGATTGGTTTTGATTTTGACGGCTGCACAAAGGCAGGATACAGCCTCTACGTTACTCATGTTGATATTTATTACAAATTTTCTGCATATATGAACGAAACCCTCAAAATCGAGTCTTACCCGACAAAGATGGGAGCAGTTTCCGGAACATTCCATCAGATTATTACAAAGGCTGACGGAACACTCTGTGCAGAAGCAGATGTTTCCTGGGCAAGCGTAAACGCACAGGGACGTCCTTCAAAAATGCCTGCCCAGTTTATTGTAGACGGTCTCCAGCCGGAAACTAACTAGAAAATTTTCCGCTGTCGCTGTGCCTCCGGCTCTGGCCAGATGTGCTCCGGCGCCGGCCGGCATTACGCTTAGTCTTTTAACGAGTAAACCACCGTTGTTACGACGCGCACGTTTTTCTTTTCTTCAAGACCTGCTGCCGCATTATCAATGCTGAACAGGCCCTGACTTGCGCTTTTAATCTTTCCTACCTTGCTGCCGCTGTCGCGGGCAAACTGCTCTGCGGCAAGGCGTGCGTTCTGAGTTGCAAGTGCAATCATTTCAGGTTTAATGTCATTCAACCTGGTAAATTCGTAAACTACCTTGTTGTCATATTCACTTGTTACGGAAACACCGCTGCCTGCGAGGCTCAAAGTGTCATCCGAAGCTTCTTTTACAGCCGCCACCTTATTTGAACGGATCAGCAGCGACTGTTTTGCGATATATGTGTAAGTACGGCGTCCGCCGTCAGACCATGTGTTCATGGTTGCATCGTTGACTTCCGGCGACAATACTGTGTAATCAGATTTTTCAAGGCCGTGCTGTTCAAGATATTTAGTTACAATGTCAGTCTGGTGCAAAACGTTGCGCCTCAAAATCTGAAGGTCGTTTTCGCCGACAGAAAATGTAAGTTTCCATACGGCAAGGTCAGCGTCAACTTCGCGTTCGGCAAGTCCGCGTACACTTACAGTACGTTCCGAAGGCATGATTTTAACCATACCAAGTGCGAGAATAATACAGCCCGCAACAAATGCGGCGCATGCAAGCAAAACAGTTTTTTTCATCATTCCTCCTAAAAAACAAAACCCTCCGCGTTTGCGAAGGGCATTTTTTACCAAAGAACTAGTAATCTTTACGATCAGACTTACGTCTTTTGTTAAGAAGTTTGCGTTCCAAAGTAGTTTTTTTCTGGTGATTTGTAGCAGAAGGTTTTACATAGTATTCGCGCTTTTTGTATTCGCGTACGATACCTTCTTTTTCAACCATGCGTTTAAAGCGTTTGATTGCTTTTTCAAGATTCTCTGAATCATCTACAACGATAGTTGCCATGCCTAATTCACCTCCTTTCTTCGGAAATACCGATAAGTTGTTACAATATATAGAATTTGCAAAATGAATTCAAGAGCCAAACCCTTCTTTTAGCCCAGGTTCTTCATTATTGTAAGCACATTGCAATCTTCCGCACGTTCGTATTCAATTGAATCTGTATATTTTTTTGCAAGATAAATGCCCAAGCCGCCAACCGGTCTTCTCTCAAAGCGTTCATGAATCTCAATTTCTTTTCTGGCAACCGGGTTAAATTCAATTCCCTGGTCCTTAAATGTAATTATTACCTGATTTAAATCCTCACTCAGTTTACATTCAACCTGGACCTTACCAATCGACTCAGGATATGCATAGTTTACGATATTTACAAAAAGCTCTTCCAGCACCAGGTCAATCTGAATCCGCTGCTGTTCCGTGCACGGAGAATTCCGGATAACCGAATGAACAAAATCGTTCAGAGTATCAAGGCTTTCAAGTTTTGATTCAACTTCAATCTGTGCCATGCAATCCTCCATAACAAAATCTGTCAGCGCCCTGCCCCGGACAACTTATTTTCTGCTCCAGAGCGCGCAATAGGCCTGGGTTCGGGCCGCAAAACGGGCAACGTTCAAAAGAGCTCTGATTTCTGCCTTTGTGTACCAGTCCGCTTCAATTTCTTCCATGTCGCTGTCACTCGGCAAAATCTCTCCGCTTGCCGTTCCAACAATACAGATGTTTTTTTCGTTTGCAAAGCCTACTGCCGAGTAACTTTCCTTCCAGACCTGGTCAACGTGGTCCAGATGCAGGCCGGTTTCTTCGCGCAGTTCTCGCATTGCGGCCGTGCCGGAAGTTTCGCCTTCGTCAATGAGCCCTGCCGGAAAGTTATAAACCCATTCACCTGTTGCCATACGAAACTCACGGTTCAATAAAATCTTTTCTCCCGTCACGTCGTGAATTATCATAACGACTGCGTCCACACGGCTGTTGTGCATCTGCTCAAAGGTCGTAATGTTTTTGTCGCGGCTGATCATTTCGTAAGTTTTTGAACGGCCGGTTTCGGTTTCGTAGTCTATATTATAACGTGTAATGAACTTACCTTCATGTATCTTCTTAATCGACTTGAATTTCATTTTTCCTTCCTTTCCTAAACACTCTCAATCGTCTCGTAAAAAATACAGTCGTGCGCGCACTTTCCGTCAAATGCAGTCGGGCAGATCGGCATCTTTCTGAGCTGCTGTCCCTCATCGTCAAAGCGCGAAATTCTCTTTCTCACATAACCGACGTATTCAAAATTGGACTTTTTGCTGCTTTCCATCGCGGCGCAGGTGTTAATCCATACAACGTTGCAGTCGTCGTGGGCACACAAATCAAACGAACGCAAAAAGTCGTACGAGCCCGTAGAAAACGACGGAACAATTATCAGAGTCAGCTTAAAACACCTCATTAGCTGTTCCATGTAACGGGTTGTCAGAAAGTCCTTGCAGATTAAAATTGCAATCCGCCCGATTCCTTCGTAATGAAAGATATTTACCACACGGCTCGGTACGATTCCTTCAAGGTAGCCGTTGTCGCCCGACTCCGCACGGAACGGATTCTGCTTGGCCTGTCTGCACAAAAGATTTCCGGCCTTATCAAGAATTGCTACCGTATTGCGCCTGTTGTCCCAGAACGACGGCAAAATTATCATCGACGGAATTTTTGCAGCAAGTTCTGCATCATCCTTTTTTAATTCTTCAATTTTTGCCTGAACAAAGGCCGTCATTTCGGGGTTGCCGAGCATTTCCGGAAAAACGATTATGTCGCATTCATTTTTTGCACTGTCCAGGATTTTGTTCCAGATGAGTTCGTTGTCAGCGCTGTAATTTTTTTCCGGGTAATTTATCTTAAAATATTGAACTTTATCCTCGCTGAATGCCTTAATGGCAAAATTGCGTTCAAGGCGGAGCGGAGATGCTGCAATCTTTAATGAGCGGCTGGAAATAAATTTCGGAAAGAGAGACTTATTCAAAAAATAGTGGCGGTCAATCAGCTCACCAAGAATTGAGTTTTCCATCAGCAGAAAGTTGAACAAAAAATTGTCCAGGCGGTTGTAACAGTGCGAAAGGCGGCGCTTTCTCTCCCACCAGCATGAGCAGCGCGGCAAAAGACCGATTTGCGTTATTTCGCGGTTTGTATTCAACACGACAGAAAAGTCTTCGCTCTGAAATTCGAGGGTCTTCTGCTTGAGTTCGTTTTCCAGCGCTTCATCAAGAATCTGGGTTACGCCCATAATTCCAAAAAAGTCCGACTTTTCCTTTAATCCTTCTGTCAGCGTTAATAAACTCGTAAAAAAAAGCTCATCGCAATCCCTTTCGGCCAGCGTGTGGGTTACCCCGCCATCCGACCGGAACAAAACCGGAATTCTGGAGCGGACAAGATTTTCTACGCGTGTTTTTTCGGAAGAAGCAACACAACTGTACTGAACAAAAAAGTCCTCAGTGCATGAGCGGATGATGTATGAGCAGAGTTCGGCAATTATGTTGTACAAAGCTTCCATCGCGCTACTTCCTTATAAATTCGAGCATGGTGATATCATCAAACTGATCGGCACCGTTAACAAAGCTGTCGATTTGAGAGCGTACAAATTCAATTGTTTCCGGGGCATCCATTTCCAGCGTCTGATTAAGTGCATCAAGAAGGCGCTCTTCGCCAAAAAGTTCGTTTTCGTCGGAAGTTGCTTCTGTTACGCCGTCTGTGTAAATAAAAAGTCTGTCGCCCTTATTGAGCTTGATTTTGTGTTCGGTATAAGAAATATCTTCCATCGCACCAAGAACAAGGTTCGGCTTATCCTTGATGTAAACAAACTTGCCTTCGCGGCACAAAAGCGGGTACGGATGACCTGCGTTAACGTACGAAAGTTCGCCGGTACTCAGTGTCAGAATACCGAGCCAGCAGGTTACAAAAAGTCCCGAGTCGTTGCCCTTGCAGAGCTGATTGTTTGTCGTGTTAAAGATTTCTGTAACGCTCATGTCCTGCTCTGTGTGAGAATCGATGAGGGTTTTTGCAATTACCATAAACAAAGCAGCCGGAACACCCTTTCCGCTTACATCCCCCTGAACAAGCATCAGGTGGTCATCGTCAATCATCATGTAATCATAAAGGTCACCGCCAACTTCTTTGGCAGGGCTCATTTTTGCAAAAAGGTCAAAATCTTTGCGCTCCGGAAAGGCAGGATAAGCAGTCGGAAGCATACCGCTCTGAATTTTTGTCGCTACATTGAGCTCAGTTGTGATGCGCTCCTTTTCCCTGGTAACCGATGTAAGTTCATTGATATATGAATGAATATCGCTGCTCATTTTTTGAACCGATTTTGCAAGGCTTCCGATTTCGTCTTTGTTTTTGATTTTTTCAATTACGCCGGACAATTCGCCATTTTTTGCAAAATAATCAGTTTCGGAAGTAATTGTCCTTATCGGATGAATTACCATGTACCACAGGCTGATTCCGTAAAGAATAAAAAATCCTGCGGCCACAATGATTGCAACGAGGCAGACCCGTCTCCAGTACACTTCCTGCAGAACAAGAACTTCATCGATACTCTTTGTAACAGAAAGCATTGCGACAACATTGTTGAATTCATCGCGGACAGGAATTGCAGAAATTACGCGGCCTGTAAGCCCGTTTTTTGTTTTGTTGAATTCATATTCGTGGTAGAGGCGTCCGAGCTGCATCAGGCGCTTTATATTTACAATTGAATTTTTCTTTTTCTGCATCAGAGATTCCGACCAGCCCAGTTCATATTCCATCAGGGTACTGGCGGCCTTTGGACTCATCACATGAATAATGTATTTTTGAGTTTCCCAGGTTACCGTGTCCGGAACTGTAAGGCTGATGGTTTCAAGATTTGCGATATTCAAAAGTTCAGTAAATTTTTCCTTCATCTGCATGTAGCGCTCGTCCTTGAGGTGTGACTGTCCGTAGTCGAGAACAGTTTTGCCGTCAAGATACGACACTGCGATGTAGGCAAACTGGCTGGTCATTTTATTGTATTCATCCTTAAACACTCTGGAAAAATGCCTGTAGCCCATGTAGGTAATCAAAAAGCACAGCAAAAATCCAAAACCGATGGCTGCGCTCAGAATTCTTGCTGCAAGCGGAGAAAAATAAGATGTGCGGGTTTGTTCAGTTTTTTTCATATGCGCCTTTTATTCATGAATTACGGTTTTGAGCAGATTTTCTGCTTCGCTTCTGTTTTTTTGGGTTGATTTTACAACAATCTTCCCCTGAATAATTTTTCCCTGAATCTGATTTGTCATTTTGATAATCGTATCTCCAAGTTCAGGATTGGTTTTGGTATAACCCACGGCCCCGTCTTTTAAAGAAAGCGTCCTGGAGCCCCCCTTGAATTTTTCGTTCTGGACCGATCTGAGGGCTGCATAAACTGCGCGGTCAACGCGTTTAACCATAGAAGTCAAAACCGCAGACTGTCCGCTTCCATAAACGCCGTCTTCAAACTGGTCTTTGTCTACGCCGATTGCCCAGACATTTTTGCCGGCCTTTCTTAGACGCACTGCCTGGGCTATGGTTCCGCTACCTGTAAGGCCCGCAACTGAATAAACTGCATAGACGCCGTTGCCGTACCACTCGCCCGCTTTTTGCGAAGCAAGGTCCGGACGGTTCCAGGATTCAACATAATAGTCGCAGATTTTTGCATCAGGTAAAATTGAACGTATTCCCTGGACATAGCCGCACTCAAAGTCCGCTATCGCATCGCCCGAAATTCCACCGATAAAGCCGAATACAAGGTCTTCGATGTTCTGTTCCTGAGCCTTCATGGCAGCCAGGGCTCCGACAAGATAAGAGCCTTCTTCAGAAGCAAAATAATAATTCTGTACATTTGCGCAGGGAATCGGTTCATTGTCGATTGTGATAAATTTCTGCTCGTAAAAAATCGGAGCAATTGTCTTTAAGGCCTCGGAAAACCCCGAACCCGCCATGACAAGAACGTCAGTTTTTTGAAAGGCTAGGGATTTTAAGTCAGAAACGAGCTGGCTCGTATTGTTCATAATTACAACGTCATAAAGGGTTCCAAAGCCTCTTTCTTCGCCGACAGTGTCGCCGTAAAAGTTTAAAACACCGTCCCAGGCGGCCGCATTGTAAGACTTGTCGTTTACGCCGAGTCCGTCGGTTACGAGTTTAGTTGTAATTTTTGCTTTTTTGTTTGAGCAGGAAAAGAATAAAGCTAAAAGTGCTAAAGTGAGAATTGCTTTTTTCATGGCGCATCCTGATTCAAGAAGTTAAAAACTATTCAATCTTCAAAAAGTCTGTAAAACCGGTAACGTCGAGGATTTCGAGTACTTCTTTTTTTACATTCTTTACAACCATTCCGCCCTTTTTTGAAAAGGCCTTGTGCGTAGTCAGAAATATACGCAGACCGGCAGATGAAATGTACTCAAGTTTTGAGCAATCAATAATAAGAGAATCGCAGTCACTGATTTCGAGTATTTTCTTTTCAAGTTCCGGGGAACTCACTGTGTCGAGTCTGCCTTCGATTTCAAGTGTGCATCGTGAACCGTCAATAATTTTATTGATATTCATACTCACCTCCATTCATGCCAATTCCGGATATATCTTAAATATAACACAGGAGTTTTCTGCGGACAATTCAACTCGTTGCACCACCTTTAAAAAAGTTATAAACTCATTGTTATCATGAGAACAATCAACGGAAATGAACTTACAATTGAAGACTTGTGCGATGTTGCACTTAAAAATGAACCGGTTGAACTTCCAAAAGACAAATCATTCTGGGAAACACTCGAAAAATCACGAAAATTTCTTGAAGACTATATTGCGACAGGAGTTCCGACTTACGGCGTAACAACAGATTTTGGCGACAGCTGCCACAATCAGATCAGCGTAGACAAGGCTGGAGAATTACAGCGGACTATCTGTACATACCACGGAATCGGTCTCGGACCGAAATTCGATAAAACTACAGGACGAGCCGTTGTACTTGCACGCCTGAACGGAAACGTTAAAGGCGGCCACAGTGCAATCCGCCCTGAACTTGCCAAAATGATGCTCACCCTGTTGAATAAGGACATTATTCCGGTAATTCCGCAGCTCGGCTCAGTCGGAGCATCCGGCGACCTTACACCGCTTTCTTATGTTGCGGCCGTAATCATGGGTCAGCGCGATGTTTACTACAAGGGCAAAATCGTTCCTGCCGCCGAAGCCTTTGAGGCAGAAGGAATCAAACCTCTTCCGATCGAAGCAAAGGAAGGTCTTGCAATCATGAACGGAACTTCTGTCATGACTGCCGTAGCTTCCCTTGCATGGAAAAAGGCCGAACGTCTCGCAAAAATCTCAGACTTTTTGACAGCAGTTACCTCAGAAATTACCCGAGGAAAGGACACTCCTTTTGTTGCAAAGGTAAGCCAGATTAAAAATCATCAGGGCCAGTGCGAATCCGCCGAATACGTTTACAACATCATTAAAGAATCAAAACGCGTATGGAGATACGAAGACTTTTTAAATTCACAGATTGAAAAAATCGACAAAAAAGGCTTTGTTGCCCAGCAGAATAAAATTCAGGACAGATATTCAATCCGCTGTGCACCTCAGATTACAGGCGTTTACCGCGACACCCTGCGTATTGCGCGTCAGTGGATTACAGAAGAATTGAACAGTGCAAACGACAACCCGCTCGTTGATATCGAAGCCGGCCGCCTCTACAACACAGGAAACTTCTACGGCGGACACATCTGCGCAGCCTGCGATTACATGAGAACCGCACTCGCAAATATTGCCGATTTGAGCGACAAACAGGCCGAAGTTATCATCGACGGTAAATTTAACGGGCTTACAGAAAACCTGATTCCTTTTACTCCGGCAGATCATCCGAGAGCAGGTTTACGGCTTGGCTTTAAGGCTGCCCAGATTACCATCAGTGCAATCCGCGGCGAAGTTGCAACTTACTGCTTCCCAGTTTCCCTCACAAGTGCACCGACCGAAGCCCTGAACCAGGATAAAGTCAGCATGGGTACAATCAGTGCCCGCAAGTGGGCAGAACAGATTGAACTTGTATACCTTCAGTTTGCAACACACCTTCTTGCCGCAATGCAGGCAGTTGACCTTGCAGGTTATGATGACTTTGCACCGTTTACAAAGGAAGTTCATGACGAAGTCCGTAAGATGAGCGCCTTTGTGGAAGACGACAGAGCCCTGGACAAGGAAGCAACCGCCGTTGCGGAATGGCTCAAAACAACAGAATTATTTGCGTAAAAAAAAACAGCGGGATTTATATAAACGATAAACCCCGCTGTTTTTTTACTTCATCAATGCTTTGATTTCAGCAAGTGCTGCATCATCAGGTGTTAACTGAGCTTTTACACAGCCTTTAACAGTTGCGCCGGCGCCTGAAACACGGCTTTCCCAGTCATCCATGAATGCTCCCCCACCCCAGTCGTATGAACCAAAGAGAACAACGTTCTTTCCGGAAAGGCTTCCTTCCACAGATGTGTAGAATCCTTCCATTGAGTCTTCAAGCTGTTCAGCACCCATAGCCGGGCTGCCGAGAGCAATGAGATCAGCCGAAGCAAGTTCTCCTGCGTCTGCTGTATCAGCAGTCGAAAAGTATACCTGAGCTCCAGCGGCTTCTGCAGCTTCTTTTGCCGCATTAGCGAGTGCTTCAGTATTACCTGTGGTAGATGCATAAACGATTGCAACTTTCATAAAAACCTCCGTTATAAAACCGGTTTTTAACCTGCACGGTTTTGAACCGACTTTCCTTTTATATATTCTTTAGCTGCCAGCGGAACTGACATGCCTTTACCAAGATTAGCCATGCACACCTTTGTACATGTTTTGTATAACATCATCTGTTTTACGGCTTCATTTCTGTCGCCGTAAACCTTCCAGAATCCCGAATACTTGAATGCAGATCTGTCACTTTCAAAACCGATTACATCTACAAGCGGATAACCAAGAAAAAGGCCTACTTCATGAGGAAAATCCCGGTTTGCTGCAAGCCTGTGGATAAGTTCGCTCAAGATTGAATTAAATCCTTCTTCTACCGGGTATCCCTTTTCTTTCAGGTAAGCAAGGTTTCTTTTGTCCGCAAGGACAGCCTGCAGAAGTTTTTTATCGTAAATAAAAAAGAGAATGCGGTTATCTTCTTTTCTGATGGGAATTAAAAATCTCTGTGCCTTAAAAAAATCAGTACGCCATTCAATAAGTTTTGTCCGGTTTGTTTTATAACAGTCACCGTTCATCGAAAATAAACTGGCAGGTTTTATTCCGCAGAGGGCCGGGGCTCCGCAATTTAATATAGTCTCATCAAAACTCATTATTTTTCCAAAAAAAACGGCGTCCTGCGGAGAGTCAAGAAACAGTCAGAACCAGACCCCGCAGGACGCCATGAGGTACACCGTCAGTTAGCAACCGCTAACTTTCATTGTTAGCATACGCTAACGTTTATTTTTTGTCAATACATTTCAGAATTTTTTATCAGTTTAAATTTAACGGATTACTGCACCGTCGGGACCAGCTTCGATATTTGCAGTGTACGGGTGTTTTTTAGCGTTTTGAGTAAAGTATTGAATATCAAGGGCGTATTCGCTCAATACATCGTCCACGTGATAATTCAAGTGGACTGTTGATTTTAAGCCTTCACCGTCGGCATCGCTCAGGGCTCCGTATAATTCAATCAGGTCAAAGGTAATCGGGAGCAACTTCTGCAAATGGCGCTCCTCAAACTTTTTTTGAACAAATGCTTTTTGAATTTTACGAATTTTTCTCGGGTCACCGCATTCTTCAACTTGAATTTGATTTGCCTTCAAATAGCGCTCAAAGTCAGTAAAAAAAGCGGAAGGCGCCTGGTGCAGGGGGTACAAAATGCTGTTGAACCAGCTGACTGCGCGGCCCTGTGTGTAAAAAAGATTTACCGCCTGAGAAAGCGACTTTGCTTCTGCGAGGGCACCTTCATCAAAGGTCGGAGTACGAAGGACATTGTACGGAGGCATCTGCTGCCACACAAGATTAAAGCCCTTTGCATCGTCGTGGAGTTTTGTTCCGGGCAGTACGCTCAGACAGAACAATTCAAGATTGTTCGGATAGAGGCTCAGGGCAAAATCGATGCTCTTTTTAAAGCCTTTAAAAGTGTCGCCGGGAAGCCCGTAAATCAAATCGAATCCAAAAGTTACGCCCGCTTCATTCAGGTAACCGATGTTCTTTACAAACTTTTTTTTGTCCAGAGTGCGGTGAACGTTTTTAAGAACTTCCGGATCCGCACTCTGCATTCCGATCTGCAAAGCGCACGGAATTTCTGAAAAGGCATGGGCAAGTTCTCTGTCAATAAACTCAGCGCGTGCTTCAAAGTAAAAGAACATTCCATGTGTCTTCTGCTTAATCATTTTAAGCATTTTGAGGGCGCGCTCCTTGCTTGCGTTATAAGTCGGGTCCAGAACAAAAACCTGTGCGATTTTCTGGCGTTCAAAAAGTTCAAGCTCTTTTTCTATGCGCTCCATCGGAAAGTATGAAACACGGTTTTCGCCCTTGCTTTCGTAACAGTAACTGCATTTAAAAGGGCATCCTCGGGCAAGTTCCCAGAGGGCGCCTCCGTAGCGCGATGCATCGATTGTTCCGTCGAGATAAGGCGAAGAAAGCTGTTCCGGTGGACAGGGATGTGCCCTGCAGGTTGCCGCCAGCGGAATTGTTTTGGCTCCGTCAAAATAATAAACTCCGTCCAGTTCTTCTGCCTTTTCACAGCCGGAAAGCTTGAGCAGAACTTCCTTTGTTGCAGTTTCGCCGTTCCCGCTTACAAGATAATCAAATGAGCGGAATGCGTACGGGTCTGCGGTAACTTCAGGACCGCCTGCAAGTGTTATGATGTTGGGAAGGAGTTTTTTTAAGGTAAGGGCCGCTTCTTCAAGAATTACGTGATTCCAGACATATACGCTGAAACAGGCAAAATCAGGCTTTTTTTCGGCGATTTTGCCCGCGATGTACTGTCCGATTGCGTAAACTGCCTTCGGGCCCTTTGTATCATAAAGTTTTACTATTTCGCGCTCTTCGCGGTTAAAATCGATTAATTCAACCTCTAAAAGGCCTTTTGAACGCGGGTCAGATTTTGCGGCCGAAGCAACACAGGCCGCCCCCAGAGGAAGGGATTGAGGTGATTTTTCTATCAGCAAGGTTGTAAACAGAGCCTTTTTCATCTGGGACTGACCGGTTGAATTCAACTATTTGTTTTTGTTGATTATGCGTTCTTCAAATTTGCCTGTTGCAATGTCGATGTAGCGGACAAAGAGACTTACTTTGTTGTCTTCGTTCAGGCTTGACCAGAGCATGTCTGCAAATTCGTCGATTGAACCTTTTAATTCAACAAGTTCAGGTTCGCCTTCAAAGCTCGGGAGCGGATTTCCGTTACCCATGTAAGTATGAATAAATCTTCCCTGACCCTTCAAAGGATTGTCATAAGTGTAAGTAAAGCGGAGGGTGTTGTCGCCGTTTCCGTTATCGCTTTTGAGAATTGAAATTGCGTAGTCAAATTTTCCGTCTTTTACATTGAGCAGAGATGAAATGCGCGGAGTAAAGTTTGGAGCGTCGTGTTCGTATTTGCGGCTGCGAAGTGACTGTTCAAAAGTCTGTCCTGCCTTGAGACCGTCATAGATTGTATCTGTCTGATCACCGTTTGTAACGATTGTCTGGCTTCCAAGCTGGCGTACTGCAGCATAAATGATAAGGCTCGGGTCGCCTGCGATAAGGCTCGGGTCAAAGGCTTTTGTGCGTACAACTTCTGAGCCGTTTTCGCTTTCTGCAACAAAAACTCTGTTGCGGCTTCCGGCACTGCGTCCCATTGTCCAGTATGCGCTGACTGCGTACTTTCCGTCAGCAGAAAGTCCTGCTACGATTCCGCGTCCAGGATATTCATTTTCTTTGAGAATTTTTTCCAACTGCTTAATCTGCATATAATTACCTCGTATAAATTCAAGTTTGTTCATTATCCACTTTACACCGATTATTATCAAGTAAAACAAGGCTTTGAGAACGAAACTTTCTTTAGTCTCGCTTGTTATAAATTTAACAAAATCAGCCGATTATTATATAATGGGAATGTCAAAAAGACACTGCCTTTGGAGATGTTTTATGTTTAAGAGATTCAAGAAGGAAGAGAGTAAAAATATTCTGGAGCCGATTGAGGAAGTTGAAGATCTTGAAGTTCTCAATGAGTACAAACAGAAATTCAACCTGGTTCAGAGTTTCAGAAAATGGCGCAAGGGCCTCAAAAATACAATTGCGTTCCGCTTTGCCATCACGCTTTTAGTTATTCTCTTTTTATTTTTCTCTGTGCTTTCTTTTATCCTTATCCGCTCTATCGGTAACGACAATATCGAAACATATGCTACTTTCTCTTCATCTCTGGCAGAACGCACATCTTCTGTAATTTCCTACTGGCTCGACGGATTTTTTAAGGATCTCCGTGTATTCTCAAAAAGTGACGCATTCCTCACGGGTGATATCAAAACTGCCCGTGATTATATGCTCAGCAACACCCGTCTCATCGGTTCAAATTTTGACTTTGTAGCCTTTGCAGATGTAAACGGCGATATGTATTCATCAGACGGCCGTGAAGGAAACGTTTCTGACAAACTTTACTATTCGGAAATTTCCGGAAAGGGAAAAGCCCAGTACATTTCAAATCCTGAACTTTCCGTAGACGGCTCATATTATGTATTTTATGTTGCAGTTCCTTTGTACAACACAAACAACGTATACTGGGGCGTATTCTTTGCAGCAATTCCACTGCGCACCGTAAACAACGAAATTCAGCAGACAAAAACAACAGAAGACTCATACATTTACGCAATCGACGGCGCAGGCAACATTATCGCCCACCCGGACAGCGAGCGCATTATGAAAAACTTTTACACAATGGGCGACGCTCAATCCGGCCTTGAAGGTTACCAGCAGATGACCGGCAAAATGGTTATGGCCCAGACCGGCAGTGCTGTAATCACAGAAACTGACACAAAAGTTAAACACCACGTTTTCTATACACCGATTTACCGCACAGACTGGTCGCTTGCAGTTTCCGTTCCGGACGGCTCGGTAAAGGCAAGTGCATACAAGAGCGGTCTCCGGATTATTTTATGTACTTCAGTTATCGCTCTCCTGCTTTTGATCTTTACTTCAGTTTACATGAATATATTGATTCACCCGCTTATCAGGCTCAAGGATTCAATTATCGAAATCGCATCCGGCGACGCCGACTTAACAAAGCGCATTGATGTTCACACAAAAAATGAAATCGGGGACGTTGTACGCGGATTCAACTCATTTACAGAAAACCTCTGCCACATAATCACCCGCATCAAGGAATCAAAGGACATTCTTGAATCTGTTGATAACGAAATGCACAATA
>JAEENG010000035.1 GCA_016283615.1 Treponema sp. | reverse complement strand
TTTTGATGACGCCTGGAGGTGTGGTAGAGCGGTAATACAACGGATTGCTAATCCGTCAGTTCCTTACGGGCTGGGCAGGTTCAACTCCTGTCGCCTCCGATCTCGACACATTTTTAAGTGTTACCAATTAAATCTGAGATTGTAGCTCAGTTGGATTAGAGCGCCACCCTGCGGAGGTGGAGGTCGCACGTTCGAATCGTGTCAGTCTCACTACTCAAGTCTGCCTTTTACAAGCAGGCTTTTTTATTTATGGTTTATTACAAACACTAAAAACGGCGAAGTCAAGGCTTTAAGCGTATGCGTGCCTTGACTCGACGTATTTGATGGAGAAAAGAGTCCGGTTCATCCGGATGGTACAAACATTCAGTTGAATTTTTGGGCAGGTTCAAATCCCGCACTTTTCTTTTTGGCCAGGACCTAACAAAACTCTTTTTTAGCACCGTGTCAGAGCCGGAAGGCAGCAGCACACTTTGACTGCAGTTTGTGTCTAGTAACCCTGGCCTTTTTTTTGTCCGCATTTAATTGAATTACAGCTGCCCTTCGCGGTAGGCTTTGAGCAAATCCTGAAGTTCTTCAATCTGTTCCTTAATCTGAACTCCCGCATCTGTGTCAGCCACATACAGCCTTGAAGGAAACTTTTCTACCTGAATTGTATCGCTTACGATATCGCTGTCGCGGTCAATCACATCCTGAGCGCTCGTAAATTTTTCGTGCACGACAAGTCGCAGCCCGTACGAATTGCAGACGAGGGTGTATCCTGCGATTCCGGTTTTTTCGTGGTAAGCGGCTGCAAACCCGCCGTCGATTATCAAAAGCTTTCCGCCGCATTTAATCGGGCTGTCGCCCTTTTTAACTTCCTGCGGGACGTGTCCGTTGATAATGTGGGCTGTTGCAGGATCCACACGGAATTCATTCATGATTTTATCTACAATTTCTACGTTTTCGATATCGTTGTAGTAGTGGTTTTTCTTTTCTTTGCTGGCTTCTTTGTCGTCGATAAACATATTTTCAAAGACGGCCATTTTGTCCTTGCCAAAAAGCGGCGAACGCGGACCTTCCCAGAGATACCACATAATGTTTCCGCCCATTTCTTTTTCAGGACTGCCTTCTCTGCCAAAGTAAGCCTTGCGGGCCCACGATTCAAGTTCATCATAAAGAGCCTTACCCCTGCATACCTTGCCGTAAATGTTTGCTTCCAGAAAGTTGCCTTCGCTGTCGAGAGGCATACAGCCGTGGTACAAAAGGTTTCCGTTGTAAACTTTGTAGAGGCTTCCCTTGTTGAATAAAAAGCGTACGTGAGACTGGAGTTTTTCGCAGTGTGCAAATGAATAAGTGAGGCGGGCCATAACGGCTTCTTCGTCCTCATTCAATTTGTTCGGGTTTTTATGGTCGATGGTCGGCATATCAGTTGAATTCAACTTCCATTCCTTTCCGTCGATTACGATTGTGCCCTTTTCCCAGTCAATTTTGTCCAGAATCAGACGGTGATTCATCTGGAACTGCGGATTTTTTCTTATGAGCTGGTCTTCAAGTTTTAATTGAATTATTGTAATCGCCCTGTGAACAGCGGCTCTGTCCATGTGGCCATAATACTTCATACAGAAAGTTACGAGGGGAGTCAGGTTGATTCCGTAGCCTTCTTCCAGAACATCAAGATTGTTGTAGCGGGCGCAGAGGCGGACAACGTTTGCAATACACTGGGCGTTTCCGCTTGCAGCACCCATCCACACAACATCGTGGTTTCCCCACTGGATATCGAGCGAGTGATAGTCCAGAAGTTTGTCCAGAATTTTGTGAGGTCCCGGTCCCCTGTCAAAAATGTCGCCGATGATATGCAGGTGATCGATTACAAGCTGCTGAATCAGATTACAGAAGGTTTCGATATAGGTGTCAGCAGCGCCGAGCTGTATAATGCTCTGTATGATATTGTTGTAATAAGCCTGCTTGTCGTTGAGTTCTTCCTTTTCGGTAATCAGTTCTTCGATTATGTATGCATAACTGTCAGGAATTGCCTTACGGACTTTTGAACGGGTGTATTTGGAAGAAACGCGGCGTAAAATTTCTACGAGGCGGTGCAATGTAACCGAATACCAGTCTTCAAGATCTGTTTCGGTCTGTTTTATTTTCTGTAGTTTTTCTTTCGGATAGTAGATTAAAGTGGCAAGGCTTTTTTTAACGGAAGCGGTCTCACGGCTGCCAAAAACTTCTTCAATCTTAGTCCTGATTGAACCTGACCCGTTTTTTAACACATGACTGAACTGTTCCCACTCACCGTGGATGTCAGTCAAAAAGTGTTCGGTGCCCTTCGGCAGGTTGATGATTGCCTTTAAATTGACGATTTCTGCAATTACCGAATCCACCGTCGGGTACTGTCGTGATAAAACCTTTAAATACTTTTCTTTTTCGTTCATAAAACTAATCTGTATACACCCGGTTGCCTGCAAAGAAAGTTGCTTTTACGCGGCCAACAAGTGTTTTTCCTGCCAGTGGGGTTGATTTTCCTTTGCTGTAGAATTTTGAACTGTCTACCGTCCATACTTCCTGCGAATCTACGATTACGAGATTTGCAGCAAGCCCCGGAACAAGCCGTCCTGAGTTTATCTTTAAGATTTTTGCAGGATTTGCAGACATGAGTTCAGAGATTTTGTTGAGGGTAAATCCTTCTTTATTTACGAGGACAGTGTTTGCTACGGCAAATGAAGTTTCAAGACCGGTAAAGCCCGGACTTCCTGCCGCCTTGTCTTCCTGAGTGTGCGGGGCGTGGTCTGTAGAAATTACGTCTACAGTTCCGTCACGGATTGCGGCAATCAGTGCACTGCGGTCTTCTTCGCTTCTGAGAGGTGGATTTACGAGGGCGCGGATATAAGGTGCATCGGTTCCTACAAGACCAAAGTGATGCGGAGTAATCTCTACCGTGCAGTCAAAGCCGTTTGTGATTTTTCCGTCGCGGATAAGGTTCTTTGCACGTCTTACTGCGTCAATGCTGATTGCAGTTGAACAGTGGCAGACATGAATATGACAGCCTGCGGCCTTTGCAAGTTCAATATTGCGTTCTGTTGCAGTATCTTCTGCCAGGGCAAGCAGCTGGTTTGCGGCAGTAAGGTTGCCGTCGATTTCAAAATTTACGCTGTCAGGAACATCCGGAGTTTTGGCGTTAACATCGCCTGCCGGAATATTGTACTTTTTCATAAAGCCGAGTGCACGCTGGCGGTATGGAGCGGCAGCACGGCCAAGCTCAAGATCTTCACAGTGGCAGGAAACTACGACTCCTTTTTTGCCGGCCTTTTTCATGGCAGCAAGCATGACAGCCGCAGAGGTAACGTCGCGTCCGTCTTCACTGATTACAGGAAACTGGTCGCGGCTGATATTATCAAGTTCAGAAATGTCTTCGCCGGCAAAATCTTTTGTGATGCTCACGGTCTGAAAAACCTGAACCTTATGTTTTGCCGCCGCTTCTGCCATTATGCTCTGGGCGAGTTTTTTTGTAGAAACTACGGGTTTTGTATTCGGCATGCAGACAACGGTTCCAAAACCTCCTGCCGCAGCCGCATTGATTCCGGAGTCCAGATCTTCTTTTTGTGTCTGTCCCGGATACCGGAAGTGAACATGCATATCGATAAAACTTGGCATCAAAGTCAACGCTTTTGCGTCGTACAGTTCTGGTTTTGCCTGAGAGTTAGCCGCCTGAATTACAGGCTCCGCAATTTTAAGGGCAGTTTTTGAATCTGTAACTTCGCCCAAAAAAACTCCGGCGATTCTACCATTGCAGACAACAACAACTCCGGGACTGTCGATGCATGAATCAACAAGTCTTGCGTTATAAAAAACTATAGTAGAGCCAAATTTATTCAATTTTTTTACCTCGCGACAAATACTTTTTTAATTTTCAAACGAGCCTGCCGTGTAAAAAGCGTCGCAATACTCACAGCGGTATGTTGCCTTGTTTTTATCTGCCAGCACAAACACCTGCGGAACATAATGTTCTGTCATTGTGATACAGCGCGGATTTTTACAGCGGATTACATTTTCTACCCGTTCAGGAAGTTCCATGCGGATTTTTCGGACAATTACTTCGTCCTTGATGATATTCACACAGATATTCGGGTCAATAAACCCTAATACAGAATAATCGATATTTATGATATTGTCGATTTTTATTATGTCTTTGCGGCCGCTTTTTTTGGAAGGCACATTCATGATGAGGGCGCTGGTAAAGTTTGCGTTGTCCAGCCCGAGCCAGTGGAAGATGTGCGGTCCGGCTCCGGCCTTGATATGGTCAATTACAAGTCCGTTTTTAATAGTATCTACGTTCAACATTACAAAACTCCTGTAAGTTTGCTGATTAAAGCCATGCGGGCGTACATTCCGTACTTAACCTGCTTAAAGTAAGCGGCGCGCGGGTCGTCATCCACTTCCGGAGCAATTTCGTTTACGCGGGGGAGCGGGTGCAGGACAATCATATCTTTTTTGGCGAGCTTCATTTTTGCCTTATCAAGAATGTAGCTGTCCTTCAGTCTCAAATAATCCTGTTCGTTAAAAAAGCGCTCTTTCTGAACACGTGTCATGTAAAGGATGTCCAGGTCGCCGATTACGCTTTCGAGGCGCTCGGCTGTCTGATATTCAATTCCGGCTTCGTGCAGGAAGTTTGAAACCCAGTCAGGAATACAAAGTTCTGCCGGGCTGATAAAGATAAACTTGTTGCACTTGTAGCGGCTCATTGCTTCTGCCAGCGAGTGAACGGTTCGTCCAAACTTTAAGTCTCCGCAGAATCCAATTGTGTGACCTTCAAAACCGCCTTTAAGAGCGCGGATTGTAACAAGGTCGGTTAAGGTTTGTGTCGGGTGATAGTGTCCGCCGTCCCCCGCATTGATAATCGGGCAGTTTGAAAACTTGCTTGCCAGAAGTGCGGCTCCTTCCTTCGGGTTGCGCATTGCAATTACATCAACATAGGAACTTACAGTCCGGATTGTGTCTGCCAGCGACTCGCCCTTGCTTGTTGAACTGTTTGCGGCATCCGAAAAACCTTCAACAGCACCACCGAGGTGGAGCATTGCGGCCTCAAAACTAAGTCTCGTTCTTGTGCTTGGCTCAAAAAAAAGTGTCGCAAGAATTTTCCCGCGACACACGTCTTGAAATGAATGTGGATCTACAATAATCTGCTCTGCCAAAGCACAAATCTCGTCGATTTCTGCTACAGATAAATCATTAGGTTGAATTAAATTACGTCCTTTTAACATGATTAAATCTTATCACTTAATGCTGGATTTTACCAGCGGATTTAAAGGATTCAATCCGTAAAGAAATGAAAGATTATTTTCGTAACAGAGGGCGTCGTGGATTTTCTGAGTAAGATGTTTTGCGGCGGCAGGTCCCGGTTCATTTTTGAATTCATCCGCCAGAATCGGCTCCTTCAGATAAAACCTGTAGTCGTAAATTGACGCAGTATTGTACATGAGCATTGAATCACCCTTTCTCAAGCCGCGCTTGTCGTTTCCGCCGATAAAAACCGGATAAATCGGGCACCCGGCCGCAAGTGCAATTCTTGCGGCGCCTTTTTTGTACGGATTTTGTCCGGTCGTCTTTGTGCGTGTTCCTTCCGGAAAGATTATCAGCACGTTTCCGTTTTTAATTGTGTCCGAGCAGCGTTCAATCAGGGCCTCGTACTCAAGGGAATTGGAAATATAAAGATTATTGATAATAAAATGAAGGATGTTTTTGCCTGCAAGTTTTGAATTTACAATCGCGTCTGCATTACTGATCATCGAAATCAGAAAAACTACGTCCAGGAGAGACGGATGATTTGCAACGAGCACCCCGCCTTTCAAAGATCTGAGCTTACGGATATCGTTTACCGACATTTTTACTCCGCCGGTAACACGAAGAACAGTCACAAAAAATTTAAACAAAAAGCTTACAAATGCGTGCGCCTTTTTTTGAAAAGCCTCTTTTTTGGGCCAGAAAAGCTTCATCACGGGAATTGCGATAATCGAAAGCAGAACTGAACCAAATCCAAAAAGAAAGAATGAAAAATATTTTAGAAAAATATGATATGCGTACCAGAGAGGATTTTTTATTTTTGGAACATCAAAAACCGGCACTGCGGCCTGTTCATTCTGAGGAGCGCTATTCAATAAAGTTCTCCAGAAATGCTGCGGGAGATTTGCAGTACGGGGCATTAAAATCCAGTTCTTTTCCTGTTGAATTTCCCCCTTCAAGAATGCAGGCAAACGCAAGGGCGGGCTCTGAGGTATAACCTTTGACTGAACTGTATTCAAGGGGAACTGTTTCGTCGGCGTACACAAATACGATTTTCTGCTCTGTTCCAGACAAAATTTCTGCGGCGGCGGCAGTCACGGCAGAGGCAAAATTATCCTCAGACGGATAAATTGCAGTGTAGCCTGCCTTGTTTTTTAGCGCGATTGTTGCGGCAGCAGGCGGTGTATTAAAAACCGAAATCGAAAAAGAAGCCGGCATTACGTCAGCGTCTTCTACGAGTCCCTGGTTGATTTTTAACTGGCGGGCAATTTCGCCGCGAAAACTTGAAAACACAAGTTTGCAGTTTAAAGCCTCGTCTCCCAGATCGTGCACCACCTGAATCGTCATGCGTGTCAGCTGACTCAGGCGCCGCCGGAACAGCGGATCTACAAATTCAAGTTTGGGCTGTTCGAACGGATTTTCCGGAGAAGGTTTATAAAAAGCAAACTTAGATACTCTGATGTTCATTTATTTGTTTTTTCTAAAATTCAAAATTGAATATGCGTTGCTTCCCAGGTTGTGGTGAGCTGTCACCAGATGGAATCCTGCCTTTTCGATTGCTTCTACAAGTTCGCCGTAACGGTACATTTTGCTGTTTCCGTTTGCGATACATGTAAAGTAAAGCGAAGTTGCCTGCAGCGAGTAGCTTGCGCCTTCATATTTCTGCATGTCCCAGAGAGGTTCCATAACATAAACGTCACAGTTTTCATCAACTGAGTTGTAAATCTTTGTCAAAATCTTTGTAATCTGGTGGAGCGAAAAACAGTCCAGAAACTGGCTCATCCAGACAGCGTCAGCGCCTGCAGGAAGTTTTGTAGTTTCGTCCAGAACGTTTCCGCTTACAAAGTTGATTCTGTCGGCAAATCCTGCGTCTTTTGCATTTTTTTCTGCAACTGCAGTCTGGCCCGGAAGGTCAACGATAGAAACCTTTACATCCTTGTCGTAGCGGCATGAAGTAATTGCCCATTTTCCGGTGTTTCCGCCGATGTCAAACAGGTGCTTCGGGTGATTTTTGTAAACGATTGGAAGTGCTTCAGGAAAGGCTACATCGCTGTAAAAATGGTCAAATTCGAACCATGACTTTTTTTCGCGGTCCGGCAATGTAGAAAGAGCTTCATAGACAGTTGTCCATTTGTCGCCAAAAACTTTGAGTCCCTCAGGCTTTCCGTTTTTGATTGAATCCATCAGATCGAATGCACCCTTGTAGCAGATGTCGTTTGTAAAATTAAAGTTTACGCGGGTCAGGTCGTCTTCCAGCAGGAAGAAACCGATTTTTCCGAGAATATATTTTTCGCTTGTAACGGCACTTGCAGGTTTTACATCGTCAGATTCAGGAGCAGGGCCCTTGAGTTTAAGAACGCCCATTCCGAGAGCCATTTCACAAAGCACGCCTACACCATAAAGGCTGATTCCGGAAGCCTGTGAAAGTTCGGCAATTGAAATACCGTCATCGCCTGCGTCAGAGATTTTCTGTAAAAGGCCAAGTTCGATAAGTGCACGCACCGCCTGAAATGTCATCGGCGAAAATGCGATTTTTTGTGCTTCAAGTTTTGCGTCAACGGCGCGGATTTTGTCAGAATAGTAACTTTTGTTTTCCATAATGTGCATTTTAGTAAATAAACACCCGTATTTCAACAATCTGTTATTGATTTTGGCACCGACGGGCAGGGATTTTTGAATTTTTAAGATTTATATCTCCCTTTACAGCGTTTGACTTTTATACGTTTTTTTATATAATTTCCTATAAAATACTACCACGGGGAAACAAATGGACGAATTAAAAAAACAAATCAAGGAATGTATTATTTCTTCCCTCGAACTCGAAGACATCACTCCGGAAAATATAGTTGACTCTGAACCGCTTTTTGGAACCGGACTCGGTCTTGATTCAATTGATGCGCTGGAACTCGGCGTTGCACTCAAAAAGAAATTCGGCGTAAAATTCAACGCAGAAAGTGCAGAAACAAAACAGCATTTTGCATCTGTAAACGCACTTGCAGAATTTATCGCAAAGGAAAAAGGCATTAACTAGGATGACAAACGACGAACTTTATTCAAAACTCAAAGAAACTCTCGTAAACGATTTTGATATCGAAGAATCCGCAATTACGCCGGAAGCCAACATCGTAACAGACCTCGATCTGGATTCAATTGATGCGGTAGAAATGATTGTTAAAATGAAGCCTCTTCTTCACGGCAAAATCGAACCGGAAGATTTTAAGGCAGTAAAAACTGTTCAGGATGTAGTAGATATCCTGCTTCCACTCACAAAGTAAAATTCCATTTAAAATGAAGAACCCGCGGCAAACTGTCGCGGGTTTTTTGGTCAGTTCTTCTTGAATCTGTAAACGAACTTTTTATATAAATAGTTGTCTACACATACAAGTATCCAGCCCAATTGCTGCAATTGTCTGAATTCAGATTCTGTAATGTTTTCGACAGTCATACTTGTTCCCATAAAAAGATCCTCCCTTTCGTGGTTTGTAATGTCTGTAAAAAACTTTTTTGTAATATAAGCATTTTAACACAGTATTTTTTATTCTTGTAAAATTTAATACAATTATAATGCTTATTTATTTCGGCCGGAGGACATGATGAAAATTTTTTCCAGAATATTATTCGTAATATTATCAATTCTCTATCCTGCTGTTGTTTTCAGCTGCCTTGTGATTTTTAAAGTTCCCACCAAAGTGTTCTCGCTCTTTATTGTTTTTATCGGACTTCTTTATGTTCTGATGGCCACAGGCGGAAAGGCAAATTCAACAATGCAGGAACGCTTAAAGTCAAACCTCCGTCTTTTAATCAGCGCGGGCCTCATGCTCACCGCAGGAATTATTTGTCTTGCAACGGGACAGACCTTATTCATCAAGTTTTACCCCGTCGCAATGAACCTGATTTTTTTGTTTACATTCGGTTCAACCCTGTTTGCCTCTCCAAATATCTGCTTCCGGTTTGCATGTCTTTCGGACAAAAAATTAAGCACTTCGCTGATTGCACGCCGCGTAGAAAAATACTGTTTTAAAGTCACACTTATCTGGTGTATATTTTTTATCCTCAACGGGGCGGCTGCCGTATACACAGTTTTGTGCCAAAATGATAAAATATGGTCTGTATACAACGGCGGAATTGCCTACATTTTGATGGGAATTCTATTTGCCGTAGAATTTATCGTTAGAAAGGTCGTTAATTCAAAAATGCCAAAATCAGTTCCTCTTTCACAATTCAACGCAAAATCACACGATGCCAAAATGATAATGTGTTACGACAGAAAATGGTCGGACAAAAATTACAAAACCTGGCAGGACTTTTTAACTGACAGTGCAAAAATGCGCGCCTTTATCAAAAAGTACGACAATATTCAGAAATTTATCCTGCACTGCGAAGATTACTGGTACTTTATCTGTACATTTGCAGCCCTTTTGCAGTCTAAAAAAGAAATTCTCCTTACAGCAAATATCAGCCCTAACTTTATCGCAGAAATCCGCAGCTCAGGCGAAACTGTTTTTTTGACAGACCAGCAGGAAGTTGAAGGCAAAAAAATCGAAAATGCTGAATTTATCCCGGACCTGATTCAGAACTCTCCGGAGCCAGGCCATGAAGAAATAATGACCACTCCTAAAATCGACGCAGATTCAACAAGAATCATGATGTACACTTCGGGAACTACCGGCCATCCTAAGGCTGTTCCGCAGCGCCTTACCGAATTTGAAGCAGACAATGCATTTGTAATGAGCCAGTGGGGCGATGAATTTTTAAGCCGTAAACTTGTTGCAACTGTAAGCCAGCACCACATTTACGGACTTTTGTTTACAATGATGCTTCCTTTTGCACTCGGAGTTCCTTTCCGAAGGCGCCGGATCGAATTCCCGGAAGAATTTGAACTTTTTGACGACGAACAATACATGATTATCGCAGTTCCAGCCTTCTTAAAACGCACAAACGCAGAACGCGACGGCAAAAAACTGAACCTTAAAAACCCGTGGATTTTTACAAGCGGCGGCGTTTTAACACCGGAAGTTGCAAAGGGCACTGTAGAAGTCTTTGGATTCTGTCCGCTGGAGGTATATGGTTCAACCGAAACTTCCGGCATCGCATACAGACAGCAGACAAAAGACGGTCAGATCTGGACACCTTTTGCCAACGCAAAAATCTGGAAAAACGACGCAGGCTGTCTCACAATTATTTCTCCATACATCAAGGATCCGGCAGGTTTTGCAACCGGCGACCTGGTTGATATTCAGGATGACGGAAGATTTATTTTGAAAGGACGTGCAGATTCAATCGTAAAAATCGAAGAAAAACGAATCAGCGTAACCGAAGTAGAAAACCGTCTTTTACAGAGCGGACTTGTTCTGGACTGCTGTGTTGTTCCGATGAGTGACCGCCGTCAGTACCTTGCGGCCGCAGTCGTATTGAATGATGAAGGAAAGAATAAATTCAAGGATACAGAAAAATACCTTATCAACAGATATTTCCATGACTACCTTCTTCAATTCTTTGAAAATGTAGTTCTTCCAAAAAAATGGAGATTTCTCGATGTACTTCCGATGGACGTTCAGGGCAAAAAGAAAAAACCGGTAATTCAAAAACTTTTTGCGCCTCAGAATATCCACGGGATTCCGGCAGAAACCGTTTTGCTCCGCCGGGAAAACGGCAGCAACATCGAAGTTGAACTTGAAGTTTTAATTCCGGGAACAAGTGATTATTTTGACGGTCACTTTCCAGACTTTAAATTATTGCCGGCAGTTGCCCAGATTGACCTCGTTGCACATTTTGCAGAGCGTTATTTTGGAACAAAAGTTTCGATTCCGGATATTAAACGGTTCAAGTTCAGCGACAAACTTTTGCCTGACAGCACTGTAGTCTTTAAACTCAAGTTTGAAGGCGAAAAGTCACGCATCAGTTTTGAAATCACAGACTTTGCCGCAGGCAAAACCTACGCAAGCGGCTCATACACGGCAGAAAAAGAATGAGCGAATATAAACCTGCACTTTTAATTCCTGTTTACCGGCACGGAAAAGCCTGCCAGAAGATGATAGATTCAATTTCTCCATGGTGCATCGGGCATGACATAAAAATCATCCTCGTCGATGACGGAAACACAGCCGAAGAACGCGCCTTCCTCGAGCAGATTGAATCCAGATACCCTTCCCTCGTTATTCTTTTGACGATGAAAAAAAACGGCGGAAAAGGCGCTGCCTTTAAGGCTGGCGTTCTCCATGCAGATTCTCTCGGTTTTACACACGTTCTGCAGATTGACGCAGACGGTCAGCACGATTTTGGAGCCGCCGCATTATTTTTTGAACAGTCAGAACAAAATCCGGATGATTTAATCTGCGGCTACCCGACCTACGACGAGACTGCCCCGGAACACCGCAAAAACGGCCGCAAATTTGCAAACACCTGGTGCTCCGTCGTAACCTGGAAAAAAGGAATTAAAGACGGCCTGTGCGGATTCCGTGTGTATCCGGTTAAACAAACTGCACGCTGGCTAAAAACTCATTTTATAGACCTGCGGATGGGGTTTGACATCGAAATTTTAGTTAAGCTCATCTGGAGCGGAATGAATTTTAAATTCTTCCCGGTTGGAGTTACTTACCCTTCAGACGGAGTTTCCAACTTTCACCTCTTCCGCGACAATGTCCGTATCAGCTGGGTATTTACCCGCCTCTGCATCGGAATGATTATCAGAATTCCACTTTTATTGTGGAGGACCCTCCGTGAACTGGTACGAGGTTAAAGAAAAATCCAAAATCGGGCTCGGGTACAAAATCATGTTTGTACTCTTAAAAATCACGCCCGCAGTTTTTATGCGCATTCTCGCTTTTCCGGTCGGATTTTTTTACTGGCTCTTTGCCCCGTCTGCCCGCCAGGTTTCAAAAGCTTTTTTGCGGACAGTCAGCTCAGCGATGGAGCCGGGCCTCAAAAATAAAGCCGCTAAAAATTCAACACTTGCACATTTTATTTCATTTGCCCTCAACCTCGTAGAAAACGTTCAGAGCTGGGGCGGAAAGTTTTCTTTTAAGGACGTAATCTGGCAGGACGACGATGTTGCTGACCTTGTTAAAAACATCAACGCCGGAAAGGGCTGCCTCTGCCTTGTAAGCCATCTCGGAAACGCACAGCTCATGCGCGCCCTCGCAAGCGAAAACGAAGCCGGCACTGCAAAAAAGATGAGCGTAACTTCAATTACGGACACAAAAATCACAGGCGGCTTTGTAAAACTTATAAATTCAATCAATCCGGATTCAAGTTTGAATGTAATTTCTTCAGACGAAATCGGGCCTGAAACAATCATAATTCTTCAGGAACGGCTCGAAAAAGGCGAACTCGTCGTAATCGCAGGCGACAGGATCAGCGCCAACACAGACCGCATATTGAATTCAACCTTTATGAATAAGACGGCGCGCTTTCCTTACGGCGTTTTTCTGCTCGTTTCTCTTTTGAACGTGCCTTCATATTTTATCGGCGGAGTGCGGCAGAAAGATTTTTCGCTCAAACCAAAATACGAAATGTTTGTTAAAAAAATCCCATATGATTTTGACTGCCCGCGCAGGGAACGCCAGGAAAGAATTCAAAAAACCTGCGATTTTTACAGTTCAACCCTCGAGCACTTTGCAAAACAAAAACCATATCAGTGGTATAATTTTTTTGACTTCTGGCAATAAAAACTTAAAATTTGACCTTTCATTAAGTTCATTATCTTATATAATAAAAAAATGGAAACTAAATTTCTGGAAAACACTGTTGAATTTAAAATC
>JAEENG010000034.1 GCA_016283615.1 Treponema sp. | reverse complement strand
GGGTGTTCCTTTGCCATTGCAATTGCGTTTTCCTGAAGTTCCGCACGCTTGCGCTCTTCGACAGACATGGTAACTTCCATGCCGTCCTGTTTTGCATCCCAGAGGGCCTTTTCGCGTTCTGCCTGCTGACGTCGCAAAAGTTCCTCTTCGCGGAGTCTCTTGCGTCGTTCAAGTTCACGGCTGATAAATCTGAATATAATGAATGCGAGAAGAACAACTGCAGTTCCGGCCAGGAGCAGGAGCACTGTTCTGCGGGTCTGCTGTGCCTTAAAGTAAGCAATTTCTTCTGCTTCCCATTCATTGTCGCGTGGAATACCAAAACTTGTGATGGTTACGCTGTCGCCACGCTTTTTATTGTATCCGATTGCATCCTGAACAAGAGAAGTTACCTGTTCAACTACAGTCTGGGATACCGGATAATAAACACGGAAGAATTTTCCAATGCTTATACGATAATTATCGGAAATAATGTTCTCAGAACGACAATATTCTCGCAATTGTTCGATATTCTGGTCAGTTACGACAATCGGATTGCGGTTTTTATCAGTCTGAGTTTCCCATTTACCGTCAATGTTGGCAGAGGCCGTAATTCTCAACAGAGTTGAATTCTGATCTGTGTGACGGATTTCTGTGTTTACAACATTATTCTGTGTTACGCCTGTTTCGGTTGATTTACCGATAACGTTTGACATATCAGAGTAAACAGGAGGATTCTGACCTTCTACTCCTGCAGGTCCTTCCGGATTGTAACCGGTTCCTGTCCATTCCTTTGTTACAGTCTGAGAAGAGATCGGGAGGTAGTCTCTCTTTTCTGTTGTATCGTAAGGTTTATCAGGGTCCTGCTCGGTAATCATTACCGGAGTATAAATAGTCTGGTCGCGTGTAACCTTTGACATATCCTTTTCGATTTTAATGTTAAGGTCGCGTACGCGTTCTGCACCGTTAAAGTTTTTCTGCAAAAATTCAAGAACCTTTTTACGGAGCTCGGCTTCTTCTGCAGAAATCTGTTTGGCTTCTTTTTTAAGATTATCAATGCGCTCGCTTTCGGCAAGACCTTCAAAATCATTGAGAACGTTACCGTGATTGTCCTGGAGGGTAAGGTTTTCTGCGGTAAGTCCGACAACAGATCTTAAAATCAAGTCCTGCAAACCTTTTAACTGCTTGCGGTTGTTCATCATGTCGCTGTTTGGTCTGAATGTAACGCTTACAGAACATGTAACAGGCTTCTGATCAGTTGAAAAGAGTTCTTTTTTAGGCGCGGTTACGATAACATTTGCGTCTGCAATGTCATCGATTGAGAGAATGTGCTGTCTTAACTGACGTTCCTGGGCGCGCTGAAGTTTGACATTACGTTCAAAGTCGGTTTCTGACCAGCTTGTAGTGTCAAAAATGTCGTAGGCATCAACGTTTTTTGGAACAAGACCTTCGAGAAGCAGAGTGGACTTCATCTTTTCGGCAACATCTTTATTGTCGACGATGATAAGACCGTCCTGATTGATGGAGTAATTTACTCCGGCTTCATCAAGTCTGAGTGTGATAGCATCGCGGGCATCTTCATCCCGGATAACAGTTCTAAAGAGCGGAACTCCTGTCGGTGCAGAAGAAACCCTGAACATTGCAACAACAGCAATTATAATTACAATGACAATTCCGATTAGAATTGCCTTTTGAACAGGTTTCCATTTTGCCCACAGTTCCTTTAAATTGGCAATGGTATTTTTAAGCCATTCGTTCATCTGACCCTCCCGTGAACGAATTTCTAATGAAAATTAAATTCAAATAATTATAGCATACATTCCGAACAAAGAAAAGCAAAATTTTAATTTTCTGTTTTTTTTGACAGAATTCAGCCATAATTCAGCTATTAACGTGTTGTCTGGATTTCCTGCCAGCCGGTTAAGAGTCTGTCGATTACAGTCTGCGCAAGGTTCAGTGACATCTGAGCCTTAGCCATTGCAGTTGTAACATCGTGTACATCAACTGAATCCGGATCAGTTACGAGCTGTTCCTGAACACGGCCCAGATCAAGCTGATTTTCGTTGACAGTGTTTACGGCTTCGAGAAGATAAGATTCAAAGGTTCCTGTTTTTTTAACGGAAGAAGATTCTTTATTCTGACTTGGAAAAACCGGTGTAAGTGGTGCAGTGCCTGAGTGCGCAGGATTGGTGCGAATCATTTCAGGACCTGCCATAATCTGCATTACATTCATTCAATTATCCCCTTATCAGAAATTTTATATCAAAAAATTTACTGTGTAAAGACCTAAACTCTTCCGATTTCGAGGGCAGCACTGAACATATCTTTTGCACCCTGAATTACAGTTGAGTTTGCTTCGTAAGCGCGGCTGGCACTGATAAGATTTACCATTTCGTTTACGATATTAACGTTCGGATATTCAACATAGCCCTTGTTAGGACCGCTCTGAATAGCGTCCGGGTTTGTCGGGTCATAAACCATACGGCCCTGTGATGTGTCTTTTTTGATTTCGCGTACGCGGACACCTTTTCCAGGACCGTTGTCCTGTTCAGCATTTACAAAAGGCATACGCCATGTCGGATGAGCACTTGCGATCGGTTCAAGAATTACCATACTTTTCTTGAATGCACCGCCTTCAGGAGTACGGGTTGTGCTTGCGTTTGCAATATTGTTAGAAATAACATCAGAGCGGAGTCTTTCTACGCTCATTCCTGTTGCTGCAATGTTAATCGATGTAAACATACCCATATCCTAAAACCTCCGTTTTTTATTTTCTATCCGCTATTTTTTCATTGCGATTTTCATCTGACTGAATTCAAAACTCTGCAGCTGGGTCAAAAGCCTGTAATTCATCTGCATGCGGAGAATGTTAGCTGCTTCGTATTCGGCGTCCACATTGTTTCCGTTGGCATTTGCTGTAGTTGTCCAGTCTGTTACACGGCGCGGCTCAACTGTGCGCCAGTCAAGCGGTGAGTTGATTTGAATATGGCGGCTGTCAGTTCTTGTAAGCTGAAAGCGGTGGGTTGTATCAGCTTCGTCTTCAAAAGCGCGTTTTAATTCACTCTCAAAGTTTACTTCCTGTCTTTTGTAGTTAGGAACTTCTGAGTTTGCAATATTGTTTGCTGCAACCTGATAGCGCAACTGATTAACATCCATTGCGCGGTGTAATAATTCAACTGACCGTGTAAAAGTATTCATACTTCTATTGTCGGAATTTGAATTAAGAAGTTTATATTATTTTTCGTTAAAACGACGCAGGAATTCTGCCATGCGCGGAGTTTTGGGATTGTTGATGAGTTCTACCGGGTCGCCCTGCTCTACGATTACGCCGCCATCCATAAAAATGATTTTGTCGCTGATATCGCGGGCAAAGGCCATTTCGTGGGTTACTACGACCATGGTCATTTTCTGTCTGGCAAGTCCGCGGATTACGGCAAGGATTTCGCCGGTGAGTTCCGGGTCAAGGGCCGATGTCGGTTCATCAAATAAGAGGACGCGCGGATTTAAGGCAAGTGCGCGGGCAATGGAAACCCGCTGCTGCTGACCGCCTGAAAGTTCGCACGGATAGTTATTCTGTTTTTCCAGAAGCCCTACCCGTTCCAGAAGTTCCTGAGCCTTTTTTACGGCCTGGTCATGCGGAGTTTTGAGGACTGCAACCTGAGGATCAACGATATTTTTGAGGACGCTCAGGTGGGGAAAGAGGTTAAAATTCTGAAAAACAAAGCCCAGATTCAAATTAATGAGGCGGGCATTTTTTTTATCTGTGTAAACACCGTCTTTAAGCAGATTCTGGCCGCAGATACAGATTGTTCCGTTGTCGGCTTTTTCGAGCTGGCTGATACAGCGGAGAAGAGTTGATTTTCCGGAACCTGAAGGTCCGATGATCCCCAGAACTTCGCCTTCGTTTACGTCAAAAGAAATATCTTTTAAAACCTGAACGCCGTCTGAGAAAGTTTTCTGTATATGCTGAACTTGAATAACCGGTGCCAATTTAAATTCCTATTTGTAATAATTCAATTTTTTTTCGAGTGCAATAAAGGCCGTGCTTACAACCCAGTTCATAACAAAATAAAAAAGGCCTGCAACAAAAATCGGAGTTGTAGAAAAATACTTGCTCGAAATTGTCTGGGCGGTACGCAGTAATTCAACTACACCGATTACAGAAACAAGGGCCGTGTCTTTTACTAAAGTGATTACTTCATTGCCCATCGGCGGAATTATGCGTTTGATTACCTGTGGAAGAATGATTCTGAAGAAGGTCTGTCGTTCGGTATAACCCAGAACTTTAGACGCTTCGTACTGGCCCTGCGGAATAGACTGAAAACCTCCGCGGTAAATTTCCGCAAAATAACACGCGTAGTTTACGGAAAGCGCGATGATTGCGGCAACAAAACGGTCAAGCCGGGCAGTAATTCCAAGACCGTATACTTCGTTTAAGTATTTGATGATGAATCCCGGTGTAAAGTAAACCAGGATCAGCTGAAGCATAAGTGGAGTTCCCCGGATAACCAGGAGGAATGCATTTACAGCGCCTGAAACAATTTTGTTTCTGCTCATGCGCCCTGCTGCCAGCGGAAACCCGAGGGGAACTGAAAACAAAAGCGTTAAGGCAAATACCTCAAGAGAAATGATACAACCGTCAAACAATGTGGATATCTGCCTTATCATAATTTATTTTCCAATTACAGAAATGTTTGCACCAAACCACTTGCGGCTCAATTCTGCAACTGTGCCGTCAGCTTCCATTTCTTCGAGAACAGCCTGTACTTTTTCTGCAAGTTTTACATCACCTTTGCGGAATGCAACACCGTACTGTTCAGAAGCGAGTGCTTCGTGGATGATTGTAAACGGTTTACCTGTTGTTTTGATAACATAGTTTGCAACAACGCTGTCCATTACAACACCGTCAACACCGCCGATTTCGAGGTCGTTGAGGGCTGTAACATTGTCTTTGAATTCAGTAATTGAATTCAATGATGCCTTGAATTCAGGAGCAGCTTCTACAGCATCTGCGGCAGATGAACCGGCCTGGAGACCGATTGTTTTTCCTGAAAGATCTGCAAGAGTTGTGTAGCCGGAAGCCTGTGTAACTACAACAGCCTGTTCGTTGTCGAGGTATGGCTTTGTGAATGAGAGGGCTTCAAGGCGTTCCGGAGTGATTGTAAGACCATTCCAGATACAATCGATATTGCCTGTAGCAAGTTCCTGTTCCTTGGCATCCCAGCTGATTGGCTGAGCACGGAAATTTACGCCAAGACGTTTTGCAACTTCTGTTGCAAGGTCAATGTCGTATCCAACGATTTCGTTGTTGTCATCACGGAATCCGAGTGGTGGGAAAGAATCGTCCAGACCAAGAACAAATTCTCCGCGTGCAAGAAGGTCGTTCAAAGAATTATCCTGAGCGCTCTTCTTTTTACATCCGGCAACAACGCTGATCATAGTAGCGATTGCCAACACTGTAAGTACTGTCTTTTTCATCAGTGCATCTCCTTTTTTACCTCAAACAGCAAGAACGTCTGAGATTATTTATTTACAAAAGTCCAAAAGGGCTTTTATCTGCTTTCTGGTCTGTTCAGGACTCGGGCCGCCTGTTACATTGCGCGCGCTCATACAAGCCTGTGGTGTAATAAGATCAAAGATGTCCTTTTCAAAAAGCGGACTGATTGCCTTAAATTCGTCGAGTGTAAGTTCTTCAAGACTTGAACGTGATGTATCGATTGCAAGTCTAACACATCTTGCAGAAACTCCGTGGGCAGTGCGGAATGGCATTCCCTTGCGTACAAGATATTCTGCAACGTCAGTTGCGTTTGCAAAACCGCCGAAGCAGCTTGCGCTCATTTTTTCTTTATTCCAGTTTGCAGTGGCAATCATTGCTTCAAAAACAACGAGATTACGCTGAACACAATCCAGCGCATCAAACAGCGGAGCCTTGTCTTCCTGCATGTCACGGTCATAACTCAAAGGAAGTCCTTTCATCATTACGAGGAGGTTAATCAAATCGCCGTAAACCTTTCCTGTGCGTCCGCGGATTAATTCAGCAAAGTCAGGATTCTTTTTCTGAGGCATAATTGAAGAGCCTGTAGACCATTTTTCGCTCAGTTCAACAAAACCGAATTCAGTTGTGGACCACAAAACTATTTCTTCGCACATGCGGCTCAGGTGCATCTGCAGGATAGAAAAAATCGAAGTAAATTCAATACAGTAATCTCTGTCTGCCACAGTATCGAGCGAATTCTGTGTAACGCCTTCAAAGCCCAGTTCCCTGGCAACAAGTTCACGGTTCAACGAAAGGGAAGAAGTTGCAAGGGCACCGCTGCCGAGCGGACTCAGATTAAGGCGGTCAACGGCCTGTTCAAGGCGCTGGCAGTCGCGGACAAGCATCCATGCCCAGGCGCACAAATGCTGGGCCAGAGTACCCGGCTGAGCGTGCTGCATGTGGGTGTAACCTGTCAAAAGTGAATCTGTATGTTTTGACGCAATATCTGCGAGAGTTTTAATAAGTGAACGGATATTTCCTGCCAGATCAGGAAGAACGCGGCGCAGATAAAGACGTTCGTCCAGTGCAATCTGGTCGTTGCGGCTGCGTCCTGTGTGGAGTTTACGGCCACTTTCGCCAATGCGGTCTGTCAGGGTTGCTTCGATAAACGAGTGGATATCTTCGGCGCTGTAATCAATTTTTAAAGCCCCGCTCAACAGGTCGTTTTTAATTGAATCAAGCCCGTCCTGGATTTCTTTATTTTCTTTATCGCTGATAATCTTTTGTGCGGCAAGCATTTTTGCGTGCGCTTTTGAACCTGCAATGTCGTCGAGAGCCATTCTCTCGTCAACATAAATTGAAGTTTCAAATTCAACGGCGGCCGCATCAGGACCTTCTGCAAAGCGTCCGTGCCAGAGTGCTGCGTGATTATTATCAGTTATTGTTCCGTGACTTTCCATCGCTTTGTCCTAGTTCATTATATCCTGAGAAAGTTCCATAATCTGGGCGTAAACAGGCTTTCCGCCCGGAACCATCGGAAGAACCATTTCGTCAATGTCTACGCGGGCATCGATGATGCATGGCTTGTGACTGTCGAAGGCAGTTTTAAATACCTTTTCAAATTCTTCTTTGTTGTTTGCCTTGTAACCGTCGATTCCGTAAGCGTCAGCGAGCTTGAGCCAGTCCGGGCCAAAGTCGAGGGTTGTCTGGCTGAATCTTTTTCCGTAGAAAAGTCTCTGCCACATGCGTACGTTACCCAGGGCACCGTTGTTTACGAGAACGATTACAATCGGGAGTTTGTAATGTTCAATTGTTGCAAGTTCGTTACAGTTCATGCGGAACGAGCCGTCGCCTGCGATATGAACAACTCTTGCCTTAGGATTTGCAACCTGGATTCCCATTGCAGCTCCGGTACCAAATCCCATGGTTCCAAGACCGCCGCTTGTTACAAAAGTGCGTGGCTTTGAGAACGGATAGAACTGAGCAGTCCACATCTGGTGCTGGCCTACTTCAGTTGTGATGAATGTATCGTCTCCGGCAATTTTATTGATGATTTCGCAAAGTGCCTTAGGATTGATTGAGTCTTTTTTAGTTACATTGTATGTAGAAGGAACTTCTTTTTTCCATTCTGCAATCTGCTGGTTCCAGCTGGTGTGTTTATCCTTTTTGATGCTTGGAGTAAGACGTTTGAGGATTGACTTAAGGTCACCGATAAGGCTGTCATCAGTCGGAATGTTTTTATTGATTTCTGCAGGGTCAATGTCAATGTGGAGAACATTTGCCTTCTGTGCAAATTTTGAAGGGTCTCCGATTACGCGGTCAGAAAAGCGTGCCCCCAGTGCAATTACGAGGTCACTTTCTGTGATTGCCATATTGCTTGCCTTTGTTCCGTGCATACCAACCATCCATGTACACAGAGGATGATTTGAAGGGAAGCAGTCGCGTGCCATAAGACTTTCGCATACAGGGATACCGCCCTTTTCTGCAAAGTCCAGAAGTTCTTTTTCTGCACCGCTGATTTTGATACCGCCGCCGGCATAGATTACAGGCTTTTCTGCACTGTTGATAAGTTCTGCGGCAGCCTTGAGTTCGGCATCTGACGGAACATTTACGTCCATTACACGCTTAAAGTTATCGTGATTTTTTGCAAGGAGTTTGCCCTTGTCAGCAGTTTTTGGAAGAGGTTCAAATTCAACTTCGGCTGCTGTAACGTCTTTAAGAATATCAACCAGAACCGGTCCCGGACGGCCAGAACGTGCGATTTCGAAGGCTTCTCGGAGAACAGTTGCAAGGTCGTTTACATCGCGTACGAGGAAGTTGTGTTTTGTGATTGGAATAGTTACACCTGTAATGTCGATTTCCTGGAAGGTGTCTTTTCCGAGAAGGTTGTTTGCAACGTTACATGTGATTGCAACGACAGGAGACGAATCCATGTAGGCAGTTGCGATTCCTGTTACGAGGTTTGTAGCTCCAGGACCGCTTGTTGCCATACATACACCGACTTTTCCGGTTGAACGTGCATAACCGTCGGCGGCATGTGCTGCAGCCTGTTCATGTGCGGTCAAAATGTGATTGATCCGGTCGGAATTTTTGTAAAGTGCATCATAAATATTAAGGATGTTTCCTCCAGGGTAACCAAAAACAGTATCAACACCCTGTTCAACCAAACATTCAACAACAACCTGTGAGCCAGTAATTTTCATTTAATTTTTACCTCTTAAAATCTGCGCAGATAAAAAAACAATTGGCGCAAAAAAAATTGAATTCAATTTTACCGTTTTTTCGATATTAGTTCAATTGAGTAAGAAAAATCACTTGTATATAATGGTTGCCATGCGCATTTTGTTTTATTCGACAAGTTCAAATATTTACGAAGGAAAGGATTTTGATATCTATGACAGCCCTTCCTGCGCCGATGAATTGATTCAACTTGCACAAAAATATCCGGAGCACCATTTTATCGTTGCAACGCAACTGCCCGGAATGTTTCTGCTCGACTTAAAAGGCTCTCAGATAATTCAAAAAGCGCCCCAAATTGAATATCACATAATTGAATCCGACAGGGAAACAGAAATCGCAGACTTTCTGGAAGGCTTAAATCCTGATATTGCAATCGCAGCCTCTTTTTACGACAAGCCTCTCGACTGGTTCAGCGTAAAGGACTCGATTGTTGCAGATTATTTAAGACAGAAAAACATAAAGACAATCTGCCATCCCGTGGACGCAAGTCTTGCCTGCTTTGACAAACAGCTTACACACCGCGCCCTCGAAAAAGCCGGAATCCGGTGTCCTAAATCTGTTTACATCCACCACGCACTTTTTATCAACGCAGGAAACCGCCCTCAAATCAAAAGCAACGTGTACAAGAGCGCAGTTTATGAACAGTTAAAAGCCCTCCGCTACCCTGTCGTAATCAAGGACACAGTCGGCTTAAGTTCATACGGAATGGAAGTTGTAAAGAATTTTGAAGAAGCACGGAATTTTCTGCTTTCAAAAAGAAACACTTCGGACCGCATTGCAGAAGAAATGATTTTTGGACAGCAGGCCGGAGTTGAACTTGTCTCGACCCCCAAAAAAATCATAATAGAAAAACCATTTTTCTTTTCCGTAAACAAATACGGAATTACAAGCCCCAAGCAGTCGGTAAAGGCGGGCCCGGTAAAGCACGGTTACAAAATTGCAGAATTGAATTCAATGCTCAAAAAAATGTGCCGCGCCTTAAACTTTTACGGGCCTGCCCAGGTTGACCTTGTTTTTGACGGAAAGGACTGGTACGTAATTGAAATTAATCCCCGCCTTTCCGGAATGAGCACGACCTGCGCCTTCAGTCAGGGGCTTGGCGTACTTGAGTCCCTTTTTGAAAAAACCGTATTGAATAAAAAACGCTCCTCCCAATTAAGCATAAACATCAAATTCAATTTACTCGGTGAAGACGAATTAATTGAATTAAAAAAATACGGCTTTGTAAAAAAAGTTCACCAGATAAAAAATCTTGCCGCCCTGCAGCTGCGGGAAATGGGTTACTGCGAAGTTGTAATCACTGCAAAAAACAAAAAAGAATTACTGAAAAACCTTGCAGAAATAAAAAATGCGTTCCCGCAAAAACTCGAGAACGCATTTACCGGCAGTGCAGAAGAATTGATTCAAAAACTGTAAAAAGTTTGCTGTCAATTCTGCACTATTTTCCTTTCTGCTGAACATCCCAGTCGGCTTTATTCATGTATTCAACTACGATTTTACCGTCAACTTCGTTTACGGAAGTAACGGCAAAATCATTGTAATTCTGAATCAGCCAGTCGTCGTAATCTGTCCAGCTGTTAAATTCCATCTTCATAATTCAAGACTACTGTAAAATAGCACCCTTGTCAGCAGAAGAAACGAGTTTTG
>JAEENG010000033.1 GCA_016283615.1 Treponema sp. | reverse complement strand
TATTTATTCTGACAAAAAGAATAAAAACAAAGACCAGATACCACAGAAGATTGTTCTTTGGCATCAGACCAAGAATTGTTCCGCATGCAAAGGCATGGGCAATTTCTGCAGGATTAACGTTAGCGTTAAGAGCCTTTAATAAATTTGTGATAAACTTAACCATGATTTCTATTTTACCATAATGCGCAAAAATGTTACAATTAATAAAAATGAATTCCGGAAAAACTTTAGTAATTGCAGAAATTGGAACCTCACACGGCGGAAGCCTCGACAAGGCAAAAAAACTCATTGACGGAGCAAAGGAAGCCGGCGCAGACATAATAAAATTCCAGTGGGTGTACGCAGAAGAAATCCTCCACCCGCTCACAGGCTTTGTAAACCTTCCGACAGGTAAAATTCCTCTCTATGACAGATTTAAGGAACTTGAAGTTGCCCCGGAATTTTTCAGGGACTGTCTTGAATACACAAAGAGTCTCGGTGCAAAGTTCATGTGCTCACCTTTCGGCCTGCGCTCCCTTCACGAGCTGATTCAGATTCAGCCGGATTATATTAAAATCGCAAGCCCCGAACTGAATCACTATCCCCTTCTGAACGAACTTAAAAATTCAAATCCCGGAATCCCGGTTGTTTTGAGCAGCGGAGTAAGCAGAAAAGAAGACATTCAAAAAGCACTCGATATTACAGGAACACAAAACACAACTCTTTTGCACTGCATTACAAGTTACCCTGCCCCGGAAGATGAATACAATGTGCGTCTCATAGACACACTGAGCCGCGATTTTAACATCTCCACAGGAATCAGCGACCATTCACTGGACCCGGTACTGGTTCCATGTCTTGCAATAAGCCAGGGTGCGGCAATGATAGAAAAGCACATTACCCTGAGCAAAGAAACAGACGGCCTTGACGACCCGGTAGCACTTGACCTTGAACAGTTTGCACACATGTGCTTCTGCGTCCACCAGAGCGATGCCGTTCTGCGCCATTACGGATTTGAAAAGGGACAGAAAGAAATCATCCGGCAGATGGAAGACCAGTACGGCACGGAGCGCGTCCAAAAAGTATTGGGCAGCGGAATCAAAAAACTTGCCCCGTCGGAAGAAGCAAATTACGGCCGCACAAACCGGAGCTGCCACTTTATGGGCGATTTTGCAAAAGGCCATGTAATTCAAAAAGGCGACATCGAAGTTTTACGCACAGAAAAAGTCTTAAGCGTTGGAATCAGCCCTGAATTTTATGATTTTCTTACAGGAAAAGTCCTGGCGCGTGATGTAAAAAACGGAGACGGCGTGCAGAAAGAAGACTTTAACCTTGATTTTTAGCTGTCTGTTCAATTTTTCTTATTACTAGACGGGGCCCGCCATTTTGAGTAATATGTGGACATGGCTAATTTAATTCAACCCCGTGTCCTTAAAGGGTTCAGGGACATTCTCCCTGCTGCAGAAATTGAACGCAGCAGTCTTCAGGAAAAAATCATTGAAGTGTACAGATCTTACGGCTTTGTACCAATTGATACTCCGGTTCTTGAGTATTCAGAAATTCTCCTCCGTAAGTCAAACGGCGAAACTGAAAAACAGGTATTCAGATTTTTAGACAACGGAAAACGCGATGTTGCACTGCGTTTTGATCTGACCGTTCCGTTCGCACGCTTTACTGCAGAACACGAAAGCGAACTTTACTTTCCGTTCAAGCGCTATCATATCGCAAAGGTATGGCGCGGAGAAAAACCTCAGGCAGGACGTTACCGCGAATTTGTTCAGTGTGATATCGACACAGTAGGCACCGACAGCGCCTGCGCAGACTTTGAAATTCTTTCGGTAATGCGCGCTGCTTTGAACAAAATCGGCGTAAAAAACATTACCATTCACGTAAATCACCGCGGAATTTTTAACCGCTTCCTCGAAAAGCTCGGTGTACTCGACAAGAGCGAAGACATTCTGCGCTCAGTTGACAAGCTTGCAAAAGTCGGAAAAGACGAAGTTAAGAGCGAACTTGCAGAGTTTACCGGAGATGAAGCCAAGGCAGATCAGATTCTTGAATACATCACCGAAGAAAAGGATTTTGATTCAACACTGGCAAAGATTGAAAAACTTGCCGGAGGTCCTGCCGAAGACAGTCAGCGTATGCGTGACATCCGTCAGATGATGATTGCCGCCGGAATCGAAGCAACCTACACTCTCGACCCGTCAATCACACGCGGTCTTGATTACTACACAGGAATCGTATACGAAACCTTCCTCAACGACCTGCCGTCTATCGGCTCTGTCTGCTCAGGCGGAAGATATGATAACCTGGCAGGATTATACACAAAGACAAAACTTCCGGGCGTTGGTGCAAGTATCGGTCTTGACCGCCTTATCGCAGGTCTTGAACAGCTTGGAAAAACTACTCAGAAAGGAAGTTATCTCGACGCAGAAATCTTCTGCACAGACATCAGTCTTTCAATTCATTACCAGGGAATCGCATCAAAACTGCGCGAACTCGGTGTTAATGTGGAAGTTTTCCCGGAAGCAAAAAAGATGGGCCAGCAGTATGCGCTTGCAGAAGCAAAATCCATCCACTGGGGCATTCTGATTGAATCTGGCGATGTTAATTCCAACACTGTAACATTAAAGGATTTGACCAACAGAAAGATGTACAATTCCATCAGTGTGGAAGAAGCTGCAAAACTTATTCTTGCAAAATAACAGGTGGGTTTTGCAAACCCTACAATTCTTTGGCGGCGGCCTGGGCCTTGAGTTTGTTTGAAAAGACTCTCAGACAGCTTTGAGGAACCCAGCCCTCGTCAAAGGCATACCAGGTTTCCATACTTTCATCCACGGGAATCGTCTTTTTACCCTTCACCATTAAAATCTGACCGCGCTTAAAATAAGCAGTTACGTCTTCTTCATAACCTGCGTTCTTATGGCAAGCCACATACGGAGAAGTAATCAAAACCCATTCAACGCCGGGCTCAAGGGAAAGAGGCTGGCTGTTGTCAAATATAATTTCGCCCTTTCTGTTAAAGCAGGATGCAAGGCTAAGAACAATCAATAAAGCAAAAAGAGTTTTTACAATAGTTTTCATTTTTAATTCCGCAAAAAGTCTATTCAAGAGTTTCGATAAGCGCTTTACAAACCTGAGGATAAATCAGCAGATCGCTGTCCACAAAATTTAAGGTCGGAATCTCAGCAAGTTCAGCCCATCTGTACTCGGTGTGTTCTGTCAGGGTAAAAGGCTTTTGAATTCCGTCATGCGGAAATTCAACAAGGTATGCGTGAAGGGAAAAATCATCTCCGTTGTGCTTAAAAGTGGCGCTTGCAATCTGCTTTCCGACTTTTACAGTCACACCGAATTCTTCACCAAGTTCGCGAACGATGGACTGCTCGTCAGTTTCGCCCGGTTCAACCTTACCGCCCGGAAACTCCCAGCGGCCGCCCATCTGCCCGGTCGGGTTACGATGTGCAATAAATACCTTTTTATCCTTGAATGCGATACAGGCAATTGAGGTCTTGTTCATTTTGAATTAATCTCCCACTAAAAAAAATGTATTTTACAGGAACAAAACTCTTGGAAAAATAAAGTGCAGAATTCCCGCAAGAATACAGAAAATTCCAAGATATTTACGTCCACCCACAAAAATTGAAGTTAAGAATACAGGAAGATTAAAACCAACATCTGATTTCTGTGAGTAATATTCAATAAGCAGTGCAAAGGCGCCTGCAAGCCCGGCAACTGCCGGAATCAGGTCACCGATAAGAGGCATATCCCCCTGAACCGTAGAAAGAAGCTTCATCAGGCCGACAAGGGCTGACAGAATTGCAGTTACCAGACGGAATGTAGGATCGTCAAAAAAGAGAGGATTTGCAAAAATATTTTTTGCAGATTTTGGAGCGTCATCTGCAGAGTCTTCTGCGCTTTCCTCAGATTCATCAGTTGAATCTGTACCGTCTGCTGTTGCAGCAATCGCTGATTCTTCTGCCATAAAATTTGTGGCATACACTAAAATAAGACCGATTATGAGATTCAATAAAATCGAAAGAAAATAAAACTGCAGCATTTTTAACTCCTTATTAAACTCCGCGTTAGCGGCGCTGCACGGATGCAGCGAATCGCAGTTTTGCCAACGGCAAAATCTGCATGTGATAAAAAGTACACGGACGTACTTTTTATCACGCAAACTCCTATGTTAGAGGGCGTTCTATTCAGCGATAAAAACTAACGCTTTTCGACAGTGCATAAAAGGTTCTGGTCTGATTGCCGGAAAGAAACCTGTGCACTTATATAAAATATATCATAATCATGGAAAGTTGTCCTTAAAAAAGTTTCTTTTTCTTCATAATTGAGCGTAAAGCTCTGTTTCTCTACAGCCATTTTATCTGCATCAAGAAACTGGAATTCAACATTGATTACGCTGTCAGGAGATTTTACAAACTTTTTTTCAGGCTCTTCAAAGCAGAGGCTTACATAAACATTTTCTTCAAACGAAAAGGCAGAAAGGCTCAGCGGAACATGTTCAATAAATGCCTTGTCAGGTTTATTGAATATACCGTTGATAAAAATTACTGCAACCACGATGACAAGGGTAAAAAACATAAAGCGGTTTCCTTTAGTTGCAACAAGGGCCTTAAAAAGCCCGGGTCTAAAGGCTTTAAAATCGCCGGCATAATAATCCTGTACGATTTTTGGTGCAGTTTTAATGCGTTCTTCCCTGTTGTAGTGAAAAACCATTTCTTCTTCTGAGGATTTTGTTTCTACTGCTTCAGGAATCGGGTTATAATCCATTTTTTATTCCGCTGCTGAATGACTAGTTGATGATTCCGCTTACAAGAGAATCTGTACGCCACCAGGCAACTTCTGCGTTGTGGGACTTTACAAAAAGTCCGCTGATAATTCCGTTTCCGCTTAAGCCCAGCGAATAATAAAGGATTTCTTCGTGGTTTACGTCAAGGACACGCTTTAAGATTTTTTGTCCGTTCGGCTGAACCATCTGAATCAAAAATCCCTTGTCTACAGGCACGCTGAAAAAGAACCAGCCGCTGTCAGTTACACCCAGAAAGTCAAACGGAACTTTATAAAGTTCCTTGCTCAGATTTTCGCTGACAATGTCTTCGTGGCTTGGAATTTCAAGGCCGTCATCGTATCTTCCTGAATCCACATCAAGCGGATAGAGAATTGTTTTTTCGTAGTCAATTCCTGACTGTACCTTTGTGGCCGGGTCAAGATAAGCCTTAAAGTAATCCACCTGAATGTAGAGTTTGCAGCTTATATTGTCAGGAACGACGTTTCCGATGGAAACATATGAGGCCGCTTCAGCTCCGTCACTGTCCTTGAGTTTTGGAACAGTATCTTCCGTAATTGGAATTGTGTAGAGCAGAAAGCCCTTTTCGTTGAACCAGTAAATTATAGGCCCGTTGTTTGTTTCTGAAACTACAATAAGTTCGGAGTTTTTTGATACATAGATTTTTTTGATAAAAGGAAAAGGAGTTCCGCCGGGGCCCTACTGCCCCAGATAATCAATC
>JAEENG010000032.1 GCA_016283615.1 Treponema sp. | reverse complement strand
TCTCGGACTTTTAAAACGCGTTCTCATAAGCCGGCCTGACTTTAAGGTAATTGTTTCGAGTGCGACAATGAACGCCGAAGCATTCAGCCGGTATTTTAACGACTGCCCTATCGTAACGATAGAAACACAAACCTTCCCTGTAACGATGGTTTACGATCCGCCGATGATTAAGCCCACTACTACAACAGAAAGCGGCTCAGAAGCACTTCTTGCAAAAATTGAACAGACTGTTGACCGCGTCCTCGACAACAAGGAAGAAGGAGACATTTTAATCTTTTTACCGGGCGAAAAAATCATCAAGGACTGTGTTGAACGCTTAACCTACGCAAATTTTCATTCAAAAATTCATATAATTCCTTTATATGGACGGCTCCCGAAAGAGGAACAGGAAAAAGTTTTTGACTCTGCACCTTTCGGAAAGAAAAAAGTCGTAATTTCGACAAACATCGCAGAAACAAGCGTAACCATCAACGGAATAACAACCGTCATCGACTCAGGTCTTGCCAAGTTGAATTTTTACAATCCAAAAACCTTTACATCGAGCCTGATAGAAAGCCCGGTCAGCCGCGCAAGCTGCAACCAGCGCCGCGGACGCGCAGGACGAACCTGCCCTGGAACCTGTTACCGTCTCTACAGCCGCTCAGACTTTAACATGCGCGCCGAATACACGACAGAAGAAATCTTCCGCACGGACTTGAGCGAAGTACTTTTGCGCATGGCCGAGCTCGGAATTACAGACTTTGAAGGATTCGATTTTATTTCAAAACCTGAACACAATAATATTGTAGGCGCAATAGAAACCCTCCAGATGCTCAAGGCGCTCAATCCTGACAGAACACTTTCTCCAATCGGAAAGCTCATGGTTGAATTCCCGCTGGAGCCGCGGGTAAGCCGTATTCTCGTAGAAAGCATCCTGCACTACCCGGACGTTCTGGAAGAAGTTGTAATTGCGACTGCCTTTTTAAGCACCCAGTCTCCTTTTGTTCTTCCTCCGGGACAGGAAATGGACGCACGTGCCGCCCATCACGCCTTCCGTGATATGCAGGGCGACTTTGTTTCTTATGTAAAACTTTTCAGACGCTATCAGTCGATGGAAAACCAGAGCCGTTTCTGTCAGAACAACTTCCTTGACGAAAAGGTAATGATAGAAATCAGCAGTATCAAAAAACAGCTCGAAGAAGAAATCAACGGCCTTGGAATTCCAATCACAGGCGGCGGCAACATGGACAATTACCTTTGTTGTATCGCAGCGGGAATGATTCAATTTGTGTGTATCAGAGACGGTAAGGAAAATTACAGAAGCCTTACCCAGGAACATATTTCAATTCATCCGGGAAGCGGAATGTTCCGTACTGCCCCGCTTTTTATCGTGGCAGGCGAAATCGTACGTACCAGCAGAATGTTCGCAATGAGCGTAAGCCCGTTGACAAAAGCCCTTTTGAATAAAATCGATCCGGCCCTCGAAAAAGAACTTATCAGGGCACGCGGTGAAGGAGGAAAAAGCCTTACCGGTAATCTTGAATACAAAGGCAGCACATTCAAAAACCTTAAGAGTAAGGTCGGCCGCGATGACAGACGATTTGGCGGAAAACTCGAAAAATCAAAAGACGAAAACGTGCTCTCACTGGGCGGAGAATTATTTGACATTATCAAGGTCAAAGGCAAAAAGATTGCAGTTCTTCCGGTGGACAGATTCGCTGAAGCGCTCAAACGCGAAAAGGATACAAACAAGCTTGCAGTGGCAGCCGCTTTGCGGGGAAAACTGATTCTTAAGGGCGGCACACTTCTTGAAGGCGAAAAAATTGAACTTATCATGAAGGTTGTCCAGAACCTCAATATAACTCCTGTGGGAGAAAAGGACTGGCCGCGCGGCATGAACGTTAAGATTGGAAGCGAAGAAGAAAACAAAACTCTGATAGACAGTCTGCAGTACGTTCTTCGCGCAACAATTGCAAAAAGCCGTACACGCGAATTTGGTTTTATCACACTCTTTACAGACGGAAAAACAACTTACTGGTTTAAGGTAAGCCGTGGCTTTACGACGGCGCTCAACGAAAGCCTTTCGAGCCTGGAAACATTAATTGACGAAACAAACACCCTGCTTTCAAAGGCACAGAAGGCAAAGGTAAATATGCTTTACCGCACACTCAACGGAATGTACGAATAATCAGCGGATTATTTTGCGTTTGAGCTGTCTTGTTTTGCAGCAGGCTTTTTTAAAGCGTTCTTCTTTGCTTCTTTTTTAGCCTCTTCTTCTTCGCGGATTTTTTCTGCTTCTTTTACAGCGTTATCGTCGCTTCCGAGGATGCGTTCTGCCTTTTTGGCGTTAGCATTTTTTTTGCCTGTATCCTTTGCCGCACTGATAACAAGATCACGAACATCCTGCGTTACATCCGGGTAACGGCCTTTTGAATAAATATCAAGACCTGTTCCCTGGGTAGATGTATCTTTGGATTGAATATACTCACGGCAGACCGTGGCAAATTCATCACGCTTGTATTTTGCAAACTCTTTTCCAAGGGCATAGCGAAGTGCCTTTCTGCGGTCGTCCTTAAGGGTTTCCCGTGCAAGGGCAATAATTTCATCTGTACCCACATTGTTGAATTCAAGCAGGGCTGAAGCGGCACGGCTCTTTGGAGTGTCGGCAACTTTTTTGTCCGTAATCTGTCTGACCAGGTATTCGTTTCCTTCATCCGTGTTTAATTCGGCAATTGCAGGAAAACACTTCTTTTTAACAGAGTCTTCCTTGTCTTTCTGGAGGCGGTAAATCATGTAAGGAACGGCTTCCTTATAACCGTTTGCCCTGCACGCTTCAATTGCTTCAAGGCGGACAGAAACGTGGGTATCGCGCACCGCCTGAATTACAAGATTTTTTGCCTCTTCATCATCCTTAAAGTGAGCAAGTCCCTTGATTACATAGGCGCGGAGTTTCGGATCCTGGTCTTCGTAGAGTTTAACCAGAACAGGAACCGCCTCTTTCTTTTCCATCGCACCGATAGATTCGGCACTGTACATACGGATAAAGGTATTTTCGTCTTCGTCTTCTGCAAGTTCAACAAGTTTGTCGTAAGTTTCGAGTGCCTTGATTTTACCGAGCACTTTTACAAGCTGCTGTTTTTGTCCGACAGACAAATCTTCACGGTCAATATATTCGCTCAGATAAAGAGCTTCTTTTGGACCGCCGATTTCGCCGATTGTGGTAAGGGCGCCGTTAAAATAATCTTCTTCTTCGTTTTCGATTAAAGTAAGTACGGCAGGAATTGCCTGTTTTGTCTTAACCGCCTGAACATATCTGAATACTGCATTTACAGTTGAATTCTTTTCTTCGTAAGGGTCGTTTAAAACCATAACCGCATAGTCTTCAAGACACGGGTCCTCGAGTTTAGTAAAGTATTCGAGGATTTTTTCGCGGACAGAAGGATTTTTTGTTTCCTGAAACAAATCGTAAACATCGTCAACAAAGCGTACGTCTTCGTCTTTTACGAGTTTATCGATTACTTCATAAATGTCATCTTCCATTCCGTATTTGAGGGTTTCGCTGTTTTCTTTGCGGCCGTCTTTATCGTTTGCATCGAGTTCTGCGATTTTGTCCTTGTCCTGCTCTTTAGGTCTTTTAGCATCTGGAACATCGCTTACACCCGGTTTATGAAGTTCATCACTGTCAAAAAAATTAGTATGCTCGGAAGATGTAGCGGCACACGCAGATTTTTCAATCACCGGCTCAGAAGAAGCAGTATCAGCGTCCTGAGAATATGAATTCAATAAAAAGAAGGATAAAACTGCACAAAAAACAATCAGCTTTTTCATACTATGTTACCTCCCCGGTATCGCGTTAAAAAGTTTGTCCTATATTCTTCAAACCTGTTTTCGTCGATTGCGTTACGGATTTCTGCCATCATATTATGCAGAAAGTAAAGATTGTGATAACTTGCAAGCGTACTGCTCAATATTTCCTGACTCTTAAAAAGATGACGGAGGTAAGCGCGGCTGTAAGTTCTGCAAACCTTACAGTTACATTCTCGGTCAACCGGACTAAAATCTTTTGCAAAGCGTTCCTGTTTTATCGAAAGGTTGCCGTCGTGAGTAAAATAGCTTCCATTGCGGGCATTGCGTGTCGGAAGCACGCAGTCAAACATATCGATTCCGGCGTGTACAGCCTCGAGAATATAATCAGGAGTTCCGATTCCCATAACGTATTTGCATTTTTCTTTAGGAAGGTGTTCGACAGTGTATTCAAGCATTGAAGCAAATTCTTCTGCAGGCTCCCCTACACTAAGCCCGCCGATTGCAATTGCAGGAAGATCAAGTTCACTTACAAACTCTGCACTGCGCTTTCGTAAGTCTTCAAAAAAGTTTCCCTGAACAATCGGAAGAAGAATTCCTTTATAGCCTCTGTCCTTCTGAATGAGCCATTCTGATTTGGCACGTTTTGCCCAGTTTTCTGTAATTTCCAGAGCCTTGAGGGCTTCTTTTTTTTCAATTCCAAAACCGGTGCACACGTCCAGCTGCATCTGAACGTCCGAATTAAACTGTGCCTGAACGTCTACAACTTTTTCCGGGGTAAACATGTGGCGGCTTCCGTCAATGTTTGAAGCAAAATAGGCGCCTTCTTCGGTAATTTTACGGAGTTTTGAAAGTGACCATACCTGAAAGCCGCCCGAGTCAGTCAAAAAGTTTTTTTTCCACATGGAAAAGCCGTGCAGTCCGCCTGCCTGTTCAATAATATCGCTTCCGGGCCTTAAATAAAGGTGATAGGTATTTGCAAGAATAATTTCAAAACCGATTTCTTCAAGGTCGTCCTTTGTCAAAGCCTTTACGGTCGCATTGGTTCCGACAGGCATAAAGACAGGAGTTTTTACATCTCCGTGCGGCAGATGAAGAATTCCGCGGCGGCTTTTTCCGTCAGTTGATTCGTGTTCAATATCAAAAATCTTTTCAATCATTGTAAATCCTTATAAAATTCAAAAGGCTTAAATTAAGTGCGTGCGTGTTTGAGCAGAACTACACTTATCGCGACAAAGAGCGCGACAGGAAGCCATGCTCCCAGGAACGGAGTGAGGACACCGAATTTTGCCATAAGCATGGTTACCATCTGGAAAACATAATAAACTACAGCCGCGGTGATACAGGACGCAAGACTGATAAGCATTACGTTTTTACGGGTTTTTCCGCTCAAACCAATCGACAGAAATACGACGATAAAAAGAATGAACGGAAATGAATACTTTTTATAATAAACGCTCAAAGGCTCCCCGTAAGGAAGGCCCGCTTTTTTTAAGTGCCGGATATATGCCCTGGCTTCTTTTGTATTTACAGTTTCAACGCTGATTGTGTTGTTACGGAAAGTTTCCGGGATTTCTGTCAGACGCTCAAGTGTCTGTGAATCAACATCGCTTGTTTCGAGAGTGTCGCCGTTGAGAGTGTATTTGGTTGCACCGCTGAGTTTCCAGTGGTCTTCTACCCAGAGCGCACTGTCTGCACGGACAACGCAGTTCAAAGTTTTGTCTTCGTTTCTGATAATGATATAAACTGTGTAAAGGCGGAGGGCGGCATTGTCAAAAAAGTCTGCCTTATAAACAACGTTACCCTTTTCGCTCATGACGACAATTTTATCGTTGTTAAGGGTCTTTTCCTGATTTAAGGCAAAATCCTGAAGTTCAACTTTTTTTGCGTAGGTCGGAACAACAACCTTGTCTTCAAAATAAAAAAGACCAAAACTCAAAATTACAGAAATCACAAGAAGAGGAGCTGTAAACTTAATGAGCGGAACTCCCGAAGCAAAAATTGCAATGAGTTCATTATTTGCGTAAAAATCAGAAAGCGTGTAGGAAACTGCAAAAAGAATTCCAAGCGGGGCCGCGTACCACAAAGTTTTTGGAACGTAAAGGGCCATGATTTTAAATACAGTTCCTGCCGGCACCGCGTTGGAAATAAAATTCCAGAGATTCATGAATAAATCCACAAGAACCAGTACAAAGGCAAAAAAGAATACGGAGCCGATTAAAAGAGGAATAAATTTTCTGACAAGATATTTAACAAGCGTCATTTTCTTAAAAGCCCCACGTAAAAGCACGACCCGACTATAAAAATTGTAATATTCGGAGCCCACATCATCCAGAAGCCTGAGTATCCTCCGCGGTTACCAAAAATCTGTCCCAGAATCATCATCGTCCAGTACAAAACGCTGATAACAATACCAATAATCAAACCGATGGTCTGTCCGTTGTGCTTTCCGAACATCAGCGCAAGAGGCAGTGCAAGGAAGGCAAAAAAGATTGAACCAAACGGGAGGGAGAACTTTTTATTGTATTCAAGTTTGTATGAATTGAGCTGCTTTTTAGAATGACCTTCCATTTTTTCAAAGGCCTTGATTCGTTTATGAAGGTCATAGCTGGTCATTTCGCGCGGACTAACACGGTTGGAAGTTGAACTGATAGAAGATTCAAAAACATTCAAAAGCATTGAGTCAGAAGTCAGAACATCGTATTTATCCCGGCGGGCCTTGTCAAAAAGAAGCACAGTCGCATTATTCATCTGGATAGCCATCAAAACGCCCGGCTCACTGGCTTTTTTTACGACAGAAGCATCTGCAACGATAATACGCTGCTGCGAGTCAGTGCCCGTATCAAAGAAAAGAAGATCGCTTACGTTTTCGTCCTTGACCTGGCCGATTACAAGAGTTTTGTCGACGGCTTTTTTTACGGAATTTGGTTCAAGTTCAACTGCAGGATTGGATTGGAGGATTGAACGGTAAAGTTCATTGTATTTAATTGTTCCGAGCGGAAGCATGTAGTCATTTACAAAAAATGATACGCACGAAATTGCAAGACCGAGAGAAACAACAGGAATCAAAATAGTTTTATAGCCCTGCCCTGAAGCGCGGAGAATAAGGATTTCGTTTTCGCTTACAAGTCGTCCGAGACACATTAAAAAGCCTACGAGGGTTGCAAAAGGAGCCGACTGCGCAATGATTGAAGGCAAAGCGTAAGTCATAAGGCGCATTACGTCCCAGAGAGGAACCTTTTTTTCAAGGATTTTCTGAATAATCAGAAGAATCTGGTTTACAAAGAAAATAAAAAAGAAAAAGAGAAATGCTACAAAGAAATACAAAAACAATTCTTTTAAAAGGTAGCGGTACAAAACGTGGCGGTTAAGGCCGGATTTTTCCTGCATCGCAGTTGATAAATATTCGCCCTGTTTTTTGTATCCCAGTTTGACCATCAAAAGCGATAAAAGTTCAAAAATTTTATTTAAAAGGTTAAAGTCCTTAAAGAAAGGCTTTATTGTTGAATTGATAAATTCGCGTACAAGCCTTGAAGCCTTACTTTTATGAACAAGACGATAGTAATAATAACCCAGGGCTTCAATATGGCGTACAGATTTATGTACTTTTGAATCTTTATATTTTGAAGAGAATTTAGATCTGATTTTTTTATAAAATTCATCAACTTTCCTGTTGAATTCGATGATTTTATCAGACAAATGGAACATATAAAAAACTATTTTCCTGTGCTTCCAAATCCACCGGCGCCGCGTTCAGTTTCGTCGAGGCTCAAAGCCTTTTCAAAAACTGCCTGAGTAACAGGGGCGCAGACAAGCTGGGCAATTCTTTCTCCGTTTTTAATTACAAAGTCTTCTTTTCCAAGATTTATAAGAATAACTTTTACTTCGCCGCGGTAATCGCTGTCTATGGTTCCCGGAGTGTTTAAAACAGTTACTCCGTTTTTAGCAGCAAGTCCTGAGCGCGGACGCACCTGAACTTCATAACCTTCTTCAATGGCCATTTTAATTCCGGTCGGAACAAGAGCCTTTTCGCCCGGCTTTAATACAATTTCTTCAGACAAAAAAGCACAGATATCACAGCCGGCAGAGCCTGGAGTCTGGTAAGCAGGAAGTTTTACGCCTTCTTCTGCAAGGATTTTTATTTTACATGTATTCATGATGATTATTATACATAAAAACGAGATAAATAGAAACAGGAATATTTTGCAGGAGACGAATTTATAAAGGCACAGATACGTGTGAATGAGGCGCGGATGTTTATTTTTCAGCCGGCTCTGCGAGTAGATTCTCTTTTATGGAAAGGATCTGTTCAAGGGGGAGATTTACAGCCTTTGCAATCTGTTCGGGAGTACCTAAGTTCATTTTGAGGAGGTTTTCGGCAGTTTCAATTGCCTTTTCTAACGAACCTTCGTCTCTTGCGTAAGTCTGCATTCTTTCCCATGTCATATACTGCTGCCTCCATCGGGTATTATGTTTTGCATCCTCAACATAATTTCCCAAATCTGAAGTAAAACCATTTGAACTTTTATTAGAAAGTAAAAATTCAAAAAATTCCTGCATCTCTTTATTACTTGTAATTTTAACACAATTTTCTGCTATAAAAAAGTGTTTAAAGGCACGATCATTCAGTCTGATTGAATTATCCTCAAGACACAGATTTTCAAAAGTATAAAAAGGCAGACCATTCTTAAAAATATCATCCAGACATATAAAAATAATATGTGAATTTTTTAACTTTGTATATTTTTCTCCAGATTTTAAGTTATCAATATCAATTACACCCTGATAATAACGTGCCCGTTCAGGCAAGTCGTATGTATTAATTGTCTGCATTTCAATGTCATAGATTCTGTCAGTATCTTTTACATAAACGTCCAGCCGAATACTATGAGAAGTCAAATCAACAGAAACAGTTTCCTCTCCGCGCATTTCTATTTTGTCGATTTTAATGCCAAGTAAAAGTTCAATCAAATGCTTGCATGCGTCCGGGTGATGACGCATTACTATGTAAAAAATAAAATTATTCGCCAGTGTAAGATTTTCCCAGCGCTCGTCATAGGTTATATTAAATTCGGACATTTTTTCTCCACAATAATATTGAATTAACGGATTGCGTTAGCTTTTACGTACACTATATATATTGTTTTGATTTTTAAAAACCGGCAAAAAACAGGGATAATTTTCTGTTATTTTAGAATAAATATAGCAGTTTTTTGACACAGATGAACACAGATGGAATAAATGAGACACAGATAAACACTGATACGTGAGGATGGGAAAAACAGGCTCATTTTTACCTGAGCCTGTGAAAAACTACTCTACTTGATGTAACTTTCCTTCAGTGGTTATTTCCCAGGTAATCTGATTACCATCGCCATCAGTCTGAGGTGTTACAGCAAATTTTGGAGCAGCATCATTCAGTAATACAGTATCAGCTACTTCAAGAATCTGTACACCTTCTGAATAACTTTGCGGTGTAATTACAGGTTTATTTGAATCTGTGATGGCAGTAAGTTCACTTGAAATATTGATTGTCATATAAGATGGCAAATAAATATTATTGGAACTGTAAAAATTATTCGAATGTGGACTCATTATGATAAAGTGAATTAATAACGCCTAGCAAAGCTTCAAAGCAGTTGTTATCAGCGCGGGAATGCCAGGGAGCCGGGCCTGGCGCTGATGCGCCGGGCCCTTGTCACTGCTACTCGTCCAGCTTGTACCAGTGGTACTCTTTGTAGGTGTCCTTAAAATAAGTGGCGTTTGCTGCCGGGGCGCTTACGTCAGTTTCAGTACCGCCGGTTTTGTTGTTCCAGTCAATAAAGTCTGTTGTTATATACCAGGTTGTAGGATCCTTAAAGGTGAGTGATGTGAGTGCAGTGCAGCCTGCAAAAGCACACCAACCCATAGAAGTAACAGAGTTGCCAATGGTGACAGAAGTAAGTGAAGTACAGTCAGAGAAAACACTGTCCCCAATAGAAGTAACTGAGTCAGGAATAGTGACAGAAGAAAGTGAAGTGCAGTCATGGAAAGCTGCGGTGTCAATATAAGTAACAGAGCCTCCGATAGTGACAGAAGAAAGGGTTGAGCAGCCATCGAAAGTGTTGTCACGAATAGAAGTAACGGAGTCAGGAATAGTGACCGAAGCAAGTGAAGAGCATCCACTGAAAGCGTCGTAACCAATAGAAGTAACGGAGTCAGGGATAGTGACAGAAGAAAGGGAAGTGCAGTTCCAGAAAGCAGATCTGTCAATAGAAGTAACGGAGTCAGGAATAGTATATGTATTAGATTGTTTACCTGCCGGGTATTGAATTAAAGTTTTTTCGCCTTTGTTAAACAGAACTCCATCTATACTAGAATATTTAGTGCTATTTGAATTCACACAAATTTCTGTTAAACTTGTGCAGCCACCGAAAGCGTTGTAACCAATAGAAGTAACGGAGTCAGGGATAGTGACAGAAGAAAGAGAAGTGCAGTTTACGAAAGCATTTTTGCCTATAGAAGTAACGGAGTCAGGAATAGTGACCGAAGCAAGTGAAGAGCAGCCACCGAAAGCGTCGTAACCAATAGAAGTAACGGAGTCAGGGATAGTGACAGAAGAAAGGAATTTGCAGCCAAGGAAAGCGTAGTTGCCAATAGTAGTAACAGAGTCAGGAATAGTGACAGAAGAAAGGAAAGTGCAGTGTTGGAAAGCGTAGTTGCCAATAGTAGTAACAGAGTCAGCAATAGTGACAGAAGAAAGAGAAATGCAGCCGTCGAAAGCATAAATGCCAATAGTAGTAACGGAGGCAGGAATAGTGATTCCTGAAAGCTTTGAACAACTGATAAATGCCTGCTTTGGAATAGATGTAAGTCCTGTTGTCTGTGATAAATCAAGATTTACATTGTATGTTGAATTCTCAATCGCAGATGCTATTGCTGTTAAATCACTGTCTGACAGTTCCCCGGTTACTACGATTGTTGAGTTTTCTGTCAATGCTGCTATAACAGCACTGATGTTTTCCTTTGTAACAAAATAAGTTGAAGCGGCTACCTCCCACTGGGCTGTAAGAGTTATATCCTTTTTAACTGTGAATTCTGCTTCAATTGAAGCCCCGTCAATGAGCCAGCCTTTAAAGCTGTAATTTGTCTGTGTCAGATCTGGGAGGTCGGTTGCGGTAAGAATGTATCCGTACTTAACAGTCTTAGCTTGAGGTGTATCTCCATAAGTTGAACTGTAAGAAATTGTGTAATTGTTTCTGTCGTAGTAGATTTCTACAACTGTTGAGCCGGCAGCCTGGATTGTGGCCTGCGTAAAACTTTTTGCAGTAAAGCCTTCGTAGGATTTTGCGGCGGCAACAGTCTTAGTGCCGGATTTGCCCGACTTTTGCTCTGTGGCTTTCTCGGTGTAGCCGTCATCTTGAAGGTTCTGGAGAAGGTGTTTTACTGTGTAAGTTGCAATGATTTCCTCCCACTGTGCTGTAAGAGTTATGTCTTTTTTAACTGTGTATCCTGCTGCAATTGAAGTACCGTCAAGGAGCCAGCCTTTAAAGCTGTAATTTGTCTGTGTCAGATTAGGGAGGTCGGCTGCGGTGAGGACATATCCGTATTTAACAGTTTTTGATACAGGAGGTTCCCCGTATGTTGAACTGTAAGAAAGTGTGTAAGTGTTTCTGTCGTAGTGGATTTCTACAACTGTCGAGCCGTCGTCCCGGATTGTTTCCTGTGCAAAGGTTTTTGCTGTAAAGCCTTCGTAGGTTTTGGCTGCGGCACTTGTCTTTGTTCCTGATTTGCCCGATTTTTGCTCGGTAGAATCCTCGGTGTAGTTGTTATCTTGAAGGTTCTGTAGAAGGTGTTTTACTGTGTAAGATGCGATGATTTCATCCCACTGTGCTGTAAGAGTTATGGCTTTTTTAACTGTGTACCCTGCTTTAATTGAAGCTCCCTCAAAGAGCCAGCCTTTAAAACTGTAATTTGCTTGTGTCAGATCCGGTAAATCTTCTGCGGTGAGTACATATTCGTATTTAACAGTCTTAGCTTGAGGTGTATCTCCATAAGTTGAACTGTAAGAAAGGGTGTAAGTGTTTCTGTCGTATTTGATTTCTACAACTGTTGAGGCGTCGGCCTGGATTGTTTTCTGTTCAATGGTTTTGGCTGTAAAACCCTCATAGGTTTTTGCGACCGCAGCTGTCTGAGTGCCGTAAGTGCCTGTTTTTTGTTCTGTGGCTTCTTCGTCCTCGGTGTATTCGTCATCTTGAAGGTTTTGCAGAAGGTGTCTTACTGTGTATGTAGAATTTACAGCTTCCCACTGTGCATAAAGTGTTAAATCTGTAGAAGAAGTTATGTCAGCTCCATCGTCGAATTCAACCGTGCCCTGCTGACTTTTTGCCCAGCCTTTAAATTCATGATTTGCGTATGAAAGGCCAAGTTCATCAGCTGTTGAAAGTTTAGATGTCTGGTTCTTTTTGATTAAAAGGGTATGTGTCGTTTCAGTTTTTCCTGTTGTTTCTGAGAAAGAACCGCCGTTTGCATCAAGGATGATTTTTACCTTGGGGTCCTGGCTTGTAGATGAATCGCTGCAGGATACAAAGTTCAATAAAAAGGCGGTGCAGAGTGACAGTGCAAAGGCACGTGTTAAATAAGAAAACCAACTTTTTGAAATAGACATAGGACACTCCGTTTTAGTTATAAAATAATATTATATTTATATTAACATAGCTTTAAGAATGCCGCTTGTTATATTTATTTGAGGCCTGAAAGAATAGTGATATATAACATAAAGTTATTATATGGTGTAACTTGAAAACATAAAAAAAAGACCGGTCCCCTTTCGGAAGACCGGTCATATATCACCTTAACGGTGAGATTATTTTTTCTGTTCTTCGAGTGCGTCGATGTAGCTCAAATTCAAGCGTCCCATCTTGTCAACTTCGAGGAGTTTTACAGGAATCTGCTGTCCTTCAGAAAGAACGTCTGTTACCTTTTCTACTCTTGCACGTGACAATTTGGAAATGTGGCAGAGCCCTTCTTTTCCAGGGAGGATTTCTACAAAGGCACCAAAGTCCATAATGCGCTTTACTGTACCATTGTAAATTGTTCCTACTTCAGGATCTTCACAGATGCCTTTTACAGCCAGTTTTGCTTCTTCTGCAGATTTACCTGTTTTACCGTAAATCTGAACAGTTCCGTCGTCTTCTGTGTTGATTGTAACATTGTACTGGGCGCAGAGAGCCTTAATGTTCTTTCCGCCTGGTCCAATCAAGGCACCGATTTTGTCCGGACTGATTTTGAGTGTAAGAATTTTTGGAGCAAACGGACTGATTGGCTGTGGTTTGTCGATACATTTTTCCATGATTGAAAGAATGTGGAGACGACCAGCTTTAGCCTGTGCAAGTGCTTCCTTCATAATCTGAGTTGTAACACCTGCAATCTTAATATCCATCTGGAATCCGGTAATACCGTCTTTAGTTCCGGCTACCTTAAAGTCCATATCACCGAGGTGATCTTCTTCTCCAAGAATATCAGAAAGAATCTTATAACGTCCGTAAGGATTGTTTCCTTCCGGTTCTGTAATAAGTCCCATTGCGATTCCGGCAACCATCTTTTTCATTGGAACGCCAGCTGCAAGAAGACTCAAACAGCCGCCACAGGTAGAAGCCTGTGAAGAAGAACCGTTAGATTCCATGATTTCTGAAACTACACGTACTGTGTAAGGGAATTCGCTTACCGGCGGAATCATTGGAGCTAGTGAACGGCGTGCAAGGTTTCCGTGACCGATTTCGCGGCGTCCTGTTGTAAGACGGCCTGTTTCACCAACCGAGTATGGCGGGAAGTTGTAGTGAAGAATAAAGTTTTCACTGCGTTCGCCGTCGATATCGTCGTAAACCTGAGCGTCAAGTGTTGTTCCGAGTGTTGTAACAGCAAGTGACTGAGTTTCACCACGGGTGAACAGAGCAGATCCGTGCGGGCGAGGGAGAACGTTTACTTCACATGTAATCGGGCGGATTTCGTCGCATTTGCGTCCGTCGATACGAAGTCCCTTGTCCAAAATGCTCTTGCGCAGGAGGTTGTACTGAATGTCATCAAAACATGCGTCAAAGAGTTTTTTCTGAATTTCATCTTCGAACTGTTCTGCATGAGCTTCAACAATCTGTTTTTTAGCTGCGCTGATTGCACTTCCGCGGTTGTCTTTACCGTTCTGGAAGCATGCTTTTTCCAAAAGCGGAGTAGCTTCTGCAATGAGAGCGTCTTTGTTTTCGAGTTCTACAGTAAGTGGAGCGAGAGGGAGTTTTTCTTTGCCGCATTTTGCAACAAGTTCTTCCTGAAGTTCACACATTGCTGTGATAAAGCCCTGTGCCTTGTCCAAAGCGCCGAGCATAACTTCTTCGCTTACTTCGTTTGCACCGCCTTCAACCATAGTAAAGCCGTCTTTTGTACCGGCAACTACGATTTCGAGCTGAGCTTTTTCCTGCTGCTGGAATGTCGGGTTAATTACGTATTCACCGTCGATGTAAGCAACACGGGCAGCAGCAACTGGTCCGTGGAACGGAATGTCAGAAATGCTTACTGCAGCTGATGATGCAATTACAGCGAGAATATCCGGCGGGTTTACACCGTCAGAAGATACACATGTTGGTACAATCTGAATTTCGCGGCCGAAACTTACTTCAAACAAAGGACGCATCGGGCGGTCAATAAGACGAGAAACCAGGATTTCTTTATCCTTTGGACGACCTTCACGTTTGATAAAGCCGCCAGGAATTTTACCTGCAGCATAGTACTTTTCGTTGTATTCAACGGTAACTGGAACAAAGTCCAATCCTTCTTTTACTTCTTTTGAAGCACAAACCGTAGCAATTACGGCAGTTCCGGCATACTGTGCATAAATACAGCCGTTTGCCTGTTTACCGATTTTGCCGGTTTCAAGGATGAGCTCGTTGTCGCCGATTTTATAACTTACTCTATTTACCATTCTTTAACCTCCAGAAACTATTTGCGGAGGCCGAGGTCTTTAATAAGCTGACGATATGTGTTCAAATCAGTTCTCTGAAGATACTTGAGCATCTTGCGTCTCTGACCAATGATTTTGAGCAGACCACGACTAGCTCCAGTGTCTTTCGGGAACTGCTGTACGTGTGCTGTAAGCTGTTTGATGCGTTCAGTCATGATTGCAATCTGAACTTTTGTGTTTCCTGTGTCGGCTTCGTTTGCGCCGAATTTGCTGATTACTGCAGCTGATTCTTCTTTTGTAAGTGCCATTTTCTACTTACTCCTTATAAATTTTATTTCCCTGGGATACAAAATTGAATAGACCGTACAAATCCTCTGAGTGACCCATCAGAATCCAGCACGCGAAGTAAACCGGAATCTAATTTAATAACTGCAGCCTTTGTAACGGAAAATCCTTCGCTACCAGAAATTTCCAAAGTTACATTGTACAAACCGTCAGGCGGAAATACTTGAATTCCGCGGCGTTTTGCAACTAAATAATTTTGACCGGCTTCCTGAGTGTACTGCCACTCAAAACCCGCCGGGTCAATTTCAAAAGGTTTTCTGAGCATGATTTGAATTGCAGAAAACTCTTTATCAAGAACGTCCTGTCTGATTCTTGATGAACTTACCCTCTTTCCAAGGTAATCTACATAATTAACGACATTGAGTTCAATATCATGTGCCTGACAGAATTCGCGGACACAGTTGATATCACAGGCTCCCTTGTAACCGCAGCGGAAGTCTTCGCCTTCGGCAAGGTATCTGATATTACAGTTGTCGTTTAAAACAGACAAAAATGTTTCACCTTTAATTTTAACGAAATCGGCAGAAAAGTCAATGACGATAACAAATGCAAATCCTTTCTGCATAAAGAATTCCATTCTCTGGTCAAGGGTAGAAACATCGCCCATATAAGAGTCACCGGCTTTGAGGCCTCTCGTTGACTTTCTGAAAGTTACAATGCCTGGCGCAAGGTCCTTATGTTCAATAAGTGAATCAAAAATTGAATCATGGCCGATATGGGTTCCGTCAAAACTTCCGATTGAAAGGGCTACACCTTTTTTCCTGAATTCTTCACTGAATCTTCCGCCTGTAATCTGCTCCCATGAGTAAACCTTTAACTTCTGCTCGCATGGAATTACAAAACCGTACGAAAGGGAGCGTTTTTCTTTTTTTACAACGCCCGCAAACTTCATGTCCGGATAGAAAACTGCAAATTCACAGTTCTCAGGCGGTTTTTCCTCATAATAAAATGAGTGGTTTTTAAGTTTTCTTCCGCTGTTAAAGTCCTGAATATAGGCCTGGCTCAAAATTGCAGGAGTAAAACCGCACAATTTTGCAACGGGCACAGTCATCGGGTACAACGCTTTTTTAATATCTTCGCCGCTTATTTTGTCTTCAGCAATTTCTGCGTCTTCACAAAGCGCAGTCTTCTGATTCTTTAAGTTTTGAATCGTAAACTCTTTTAAAAGACCTGCTCCGGCTGCGTCCTTTAATTCAAACGGGCCTACCCTGGTACGGCGCAGTGCCTTTAAATGTGCCGCACAGCCGCATTCACGGGCAATGTCGCGTGCAAGGGAGCGGATGTAAGTTCCTTTTGAACAATCCACTTTTACAAGTGCGTACTGTCCGTCAAAATCGATTAATTCAATTGAACTTATGGTAATTGTACGTGGCTTTAATTCAACCTTTTCGCCCGAGCGCATCAAATCACTTGCCCGTTTGCCGTCTACATGTATCGCACTGAAAGCCGGCGGAACCTGTTCAATCGTGCCTGTAAACTTTGTGAGAGCCTTGAGGACCTGCTCTTTTGACGGAAGGCCACTTTCCCTGATTACTGTTCCTGTTGGATCAAGGGTGTCGGTTTCTTTTCCAAATTCGATTAAAGCTGTATAAGATTTGTCAAAATTTGTAATGTGAGGAACCAGGCGTGTAAGAGGCCCGGTTAAAACTACAAGAAGGCCGTCCGCAAAAGAATCCAGTGTTCCAGTGTGGCCGACCCTGCTTGTTCCAAGAGAGCGTTTAACTTTTGAAAGAGAAGCAAAACTCGTCTTGCCGGACTGCTTTGCAAGAAGCAGAATCCCGCAGGACGACTGAGTTTTATTCTCCGGTTGTCTGCCCGCTTCCATTTTCCTCCGCTTGAAGCTGATTCAATTTATGAACCATTTCAAAACCTTCTTTTATCGAATTATCTGCAATAAAAGTAAGTTTGGGAAATTTACGAATTGTAAGTTTTTTAGCAATTGTGCTCTGAATAAATCCTGCGGCACTGTTTAAGCCTGCAACGCCCTTGTTTATCTGACCTTCCGGAAGAAAGCTTGATACATAAACTTTTGCGTAGGCTAAATCAGCAACTACATCTACACGATTGATTGACAAAAATGTAGAAACACGAGGATCTTTAATTTTCTGGGTGGCGATAAGGGACGCAATTTCTTCCCTTATCTGCTCACCGAGTTTTGCAAGACGATACTCACCCATTAGTTTGCGCCTTCTGTTGAATCAGCTGCAGGCTTTTTAGCCTTAGACTTTCCGGCAGCGGCACGTTTAGCGGCCTTTTCTGCCTTACCCTTTGCCTTTGCTTCTGCTTCTGCAGCGGCCTCTGCTTCTGCGGCAGCAAGAGCTTCTGCCTTAGCTGCTTCTTCACGGAGACTTGCCTGTTTTTCTGCTTCGGCCTTTTCGTCAATGAGGGATTCACCGAGTTTGCGGGCAACTTCTACGTATTCGATACATTCGAGCTGGTCGCCAACCTGGATATCCTGCCAGTTTTCAAGACCGATACCACATTCAAATCCGGCTTTAACTTCTTTTGCATCATCCTTAAAGCGCTTGAGGGAAGAAATGCTTCCAGACCATTTTACGATGCCGTCGCGGATAAGGTTAACTGTACAAGACCTTTTAACCATACCGTCTGTAACGTAACATCCTGCGATAACACCAACTTTTGGTACGCGGAATGTGTTGCGTACTTCGACAGTACCGATGTTCTGTTCGATTGTGTCCGGACGGAGCATACCTTCCATAGCCTGCTGAATTTCTTCAACACACTTGTAGATGATATTGTATTTGCGGATTTCGACCTTTTCTGTTTCGGCAAGAAGTTTTGCCTTTGGAGTAGGACGAACGTTAAATCCGATGATAATTGCGTTTTCGTCAGCACTTGCGAGAGTAACGTCACTTTCGTTGATGGCACCTGCCGATGAATGAATAACATTCAGGCGGATTTCTGATGTAGAAAGTTTTTCGAGACTCTGTTTGAGGGCTTCTGCAGAACCCTGCAAATCTGCCTTGATAATAACTTTGAGTTCTTTAACTTCGCTTGCTTCGATTGTAGAAACAAGGTTATCAAGGGTAACTTTGCGGACTGCCTTGGCTGCTTCAAATCGTTTGAGTTCCTGGCGTTTAGAAGAAATGTCGCGTGCATCGCGTTCAGTTTCTGTTACCTGGAACGGATCACCTGCGTTCGGCATTTCGTCCATACCGAGAACTTCGACAGGCATACTCGGGAGAGCTTCTGTTACCTTTTCGCCCCTGTCATTGAACATGGCGCGGACTTTGCCGGAATAAATACCTGCAACAAAAGGATCTCCGATTTTTAATGTACCGCGCTGGATTACAACCGATGATACTACACCACGGCCCTGGTCAACGCGGGATTCGATAATCTTACCTTCTGCACGACAGTTATACTGTGTTTTGAGTTCGAGCATTTCTGCCTGGAGGAGGATTGCATCGAGAAGGTCATCGATTCCCTGGCCCTTGAGAGCCGAAATCTTAACGTACTGAGTATCTCCACCCCATTCTTCAGGAGTAAGTCCCTGTTCAGAAAGCTGAGTCATTACCTTATCAGGGTTTGCATCAGGTTTATCAATTTTGTTAACTGCAACGATAATCGGTACCTTTGCATCTTTTGCGTGGCTCAAGGCTTCGAGAGTCTGAGGCATTACGCCGTCGTCAGCCGCAACTACGAGAACACAGACGTCTGTAATCTGAGCACCACGTGCACGCATCATTGTAAAGGCTTCGTGACCAGGTGTATCGAGGAAGGTAATTACGCCCTTGTCTGTCTTAACCTGGTAAGCACCGATTTTCTGTGTAATACCGCCGGCTTCGCCTGCGGCAACGTTTGTCTTACGGATGGCATCGAGTGTCTTTGTTTTACCGTGGTCAACGTGACCCATAACGGTAACGATTGGCGGTCGGAATTCTTCATCGCCTTCTTTACCTGCATCACTTTCGATAACAGTTTCGTCGTAGAGAGATACCAGGTGAACTTCACAGCCGTATTCGCTTGCGAGAAGAGTTGCTGTATCAGAGTCGATTGACTGGTTGATTGTAACCATCATGCCCATCGACATGAGTTTACCGATAATTTCGCCTGCCTTAAGGTTCATCTTTCTGGCAAGGTCAGAAACCGATACGCTTTCCATAATATCAATTGACTTAGGAACTACGCTTGCAGGAGTAACCTGCTTCTTCTTGTAAAGTTCTTCTTCGTCAAATAATTCTTCTTTGTCCTTTCGGTTATAAACCTGTTTTTTGCCCTTGAACTGCTTTTTAGTGTTAGCCTTTTCAGGAATTGCACTTGCGGCTGGTGCACCGCCAAAGCCAGGTTTACTGCCAAAACCAGGTCTTCCGCCGCCAAAGCCAGGTCTTCCGCCTGCACCCTGAGGACGATTAGCACCAAAGCCCGGACGGTTTCCAAAGCCCGGACGACCACCATTCTGGCCGCCACGGAAACCACCCTGGTTATTGTTGCCAAAACCACGGTCTTTATTGTTCTGATAATTTTCGCGTGCCTGAGCCCCGGAAAATCCTGAACCATCACGACGCTGTGAACCGTAACCAGGACGGTTTTGGCCATTGTAGCCCTCGCGGTTTCCGTAACCGCCGGTACCGTTGCCGCGATAATTCGGGCGGCCTCTGTCCGAGAGGTTTCCGGCTTTTACGTTAGGGCGGGCAGTATTGATTTCGAAAGTAGTTCTACCCTGACCGCCTGTTTTCTGCTGCGGGCGCTGGCCGTTATTTTGAGGAGCTGCTGCTGATGGAGAAGCCTTTTTTACTACAGGGCGCAAATTCTTTTGCTCGCCATTGTTCTGGCCAGCCTTTGCCTCTGGAGCAGGATTCTTTTTGCGTACAACAATAACTTTCTTTTTTTCTGGATTAGCCGGAGCCTTATTTTCTGAAGGCTCTGACTTTTTTTTGTTTAATACAAATCCGGGCTTTTTCTCTGATTCGTCAGACATATTATTCAGTTTTACCTCTTATTATTCAAATTCGAATTCTACACCACAATTAGGACACTTTGTCATATCAAGTGTAATCTTTGCTCCGCATTCCGGACAATGATATTCTTCATCGTCGGCTTCTTCTTCGGCCGGAGCTTCAGATTCAGCAGTTTCTTCGTCTTCTTCAACGAATTCTACTACATCTCTGATAATTTTGTTAACTGCGTCGAGCTGTTCCTGAGTAACACCTTCTACAGAAAGGTTTCCGTCATCGTAAGCATCTACGAATGCCTGGATATCATCAAGGTCTGCAGCCTTAAGTTTTGCAGCAACGTCAGCGTCAACACCAGGAAGATCGCTGATTGTTGAAATTTCTTCTTCGCCGGAAGCAGGTGTTTCTTCAGATGTATTGAACAGTTCTTCTGCGGCACGGCGTGAAGTAAATTCGCTCAAATCCATTTCTGCAGCCTGTTCTTCTGTCTTAACGTCGATACTCCAGTCGCACAAACGGTTTGCGAGGCGTACGTTCTGTCCCTGTTTACCGATGGCAAGTGAGAACTGGCTTTCGTTAACGATTGCAAGAGCAGTACGTTTTTCTTCGTCAGTGATGAGAACTTTTTCAACTTCTGCCGGAGAAAGAGCGTTTTTGATGAATTCAACAGGATCCGGATCATATTTGAGAACGTCGATTTTTTCGCCTTCAAGTTCGCGGATAACGTTCTGGATACGAACACCCTTAAGACCAACACATGCTCCTACAGGATCAACATCTTCTTTATCTGAGTACACGGCAATCTTGGTTCTGTAACCTGCTTCGCGTACGATTTTATGAATAGAAATAGTTTTGTCTTCAATTTCAGGAACTTCAAGGCTTACAATTGACTGTACAAGTCTTGGATCCGAACGGCTCAATACGAGCTGGAGTCCTGAATTTGTCTTTTTGATATCAACAATAACAGCCTTGATGCGGTCATTTTTGTGATATTCTTCTCTCGGGCTCTGGAACTTAACAGGCAGGATACCTTCAACCTTTCCGAGGTCGAGATAAATGTTGCCGTTGTGTTCACGCTGATAATAACCGATGATAACTTCTCCGGTCTTATCCTTGTATTCGTTGTAAAGATTGTCCTTAAAGCTTTCGTTCAGGCCCTGGTGAGCAGCCTGCTTACCTGTAGAAACAGCTGAACGTTCAAAATCTTTAGGGTCAACAAGAATGTCGATTTCGTCGCCTTCTTCGCATTCATCGCTCATTTTAAGAGCTTCTTCGAGTTCAATTTCGGTTACAGGGTCGTAAACGCCGTCTACGATTGTCTTTCTTGAATAAACAGAAACATCTGACAAATCGTCTGCAAATTTTACAACACAGTTATCTGCTGTACCAAATGTTTTTTTATAAGCCGCCTTGATGGCGCTTTCCACAGTCTGCTTGATAGAATCTTCCGTAACTCCTTTTTCCTGCATGAGTTCACGGATTGCCTCTGCCATTTCTGACATATTTCAAGCCTCCTACAAATGAATAAATTTTGCTTTTGCTATATCAACGTAGGCTACGGTCTTTTGTACGGAAGAACCGTCGTCCTGCGTAATTTCCAGAGTAATTGACTTATCGTCAGAATCAACAACGATTCCGCCGACCCAGTCTGTTACAGTTTTGTCCCACACACGAACCTGTCTGCCCTTAAAAAGAGCAAATTCAGCCGCATTCTTAAAGTTTCGCTCCATTCCAGGTGAAGAAAGTTCCATGTAGGTGTCATCAGTTCCAAGTATTTCTTCAATTTTTGGAAGAAGAATCTTATGCACTTTGGAGCAGTCATTTACACCGATACTCACAGAAGGATCTTCTGCAGTAATGGTGGCAAGAATATGGGTAGTTTTTCCCTGTCTTGAGAGTTTTAATTCTACAAGATGATAACCAAGCTCACTGACAATGCTTTCGCACTCTGAATAATGAGGGATAGTATCAAGTGCAATATAATCCATAATTTTCTCTGACTTTCCTGCAAAACAAAAATGGACCCGTTTGCGCGGATCCATTTAAATATTTCTATTAAAATGTACATCTAATATAACTCTTTGGCAAAAAAGTGTCAACAACCTTTGATTTTACTTGCCTAACTGCCCTTCTTCAAACCCGCAGAGCGCCATCGCTTCTTTCATGTGCTCAGGAACCGGCGACCGGAAAGTCATCTTTTTGCCCGCATCGTTAATTGTCAGTTCATAAGCTATAAGGCAGAGTTTTTTAATGCCGAGTTTACGGGCAAGTTTATTGAACTTAAAGTTTCCGTGCTTGTCATCGCCTGCAATCGGTGCATTCGCCCTGCCAAGATGTATACGGATCTGGTGCATTCTGCCGGTATCAAGGGTTAAAGAAAGTGCACTGAGTCTGAGGAATTCCGGAGCGGCTGTGTCTGCGGCGGGCCCCTGTGCGGCGGCGGGCCTCTGTGCGGCGGGAGCGGCTGTGTCTGCGGCGGGCCCCTGTTCAGCGGGAGGCGGAAGTTCAACAGTTCTGGAAGAAAGGACTTTAAAATGAGTACTTGCTTCCAAATCGCGCCCGTCTTTTTTTATTGAATCGGACAGGACTCCGCTCAAGCTTTCCTTTCCGTTGACAAAAGGATTTCCAAAGCAGACTGCGAGGTAATTTTTTGTAACTTTTTTTGTCGCAATAAGTTTAGTCCATTTGTTTGCGGCTGCGGGATTTTTTGCAACCACAAGGAGCCCGGACGTTTCCTTATCAAGGCGGTGAACAAGGTAAATCTTGTATCCGAGCTGTTTTGAAAGTTCTTCATCCAGCGGATATTTGATTCCCTGACCGCCCTGCACAGAGACACCGGCTTCTTTGTAAACAATGAGAATCTCGGAATTTTCGTATATAATAAGAGTGTCTTTCATCCGAAGATATTATAGCGAACAAGAGGAAATATGAAAACTGAAAGAAAAAATAATCTTTTTGGACTTTTCTTTATTGCAATAACTTTATTGCTTTTTACACCGCTCAATGCAGAAGTTATTTCAAGCGATATTTACGGATACTCGATTGACTTTCCTGAAGGATTTTCCATCGCAGACTGTACACAGGACGAACGCTCCGTTTTATTTGAACACACAATGGTTCCAGTGCAGGCTGTTATCAGGGTTTGGCCGTCAGATTCAACAAAAAACAGCGCAGACTGTTTGAATTCAACCCTGAAAAAACTCTCCGCATCAGGAGAAGTTTCCGAAGTGCGCTGGCGCAACCGGGACTGCAGTTTAAGCAAAATCTCTGTTCCTCAAAATGTACTCGGACAGGAAATGCAGGGCTGGGCAGTCTGCATTCCGCTTCCGTCAGAGACAGACTATCTGTGCGTTATAAGCTACTGCCCCAAAGACAAGTTTTACGACCTCGAACAGTTTCTGCTTTCGATAATGGATTCAATAATGATTGACCGCGCAAGCAGACGCGAAGCAGGCATTATCACAACATTCGCATTCCCAAAAACAAGTCCTGTAGACATTACACTCAATATCGCGGGACAAAAAATCAAAACTCAAATCGATAAAGACGACAGCCAGGCAAATCAGTTTGTCGTAGACCGCGAATTTGCCGTATTCAAAATCTTTGCAAGCACAAACCTTTGGAAAGAAGCGTGGCAACGTTTTTACCGCCTTATTGCAAAAGACGCAATGGGACGCGTTAAAAAGCCGGCCTTTGACATTTCTTCAGCCCTCTTCAATTCGGAAGCCGACGAACTTACAGTCGCACAGGCTCTTTTAACCTGGACACAGGGATTCGGCTACGAAAGGGCTTCTGCAACACCGGATAAAGCAGATTTTACAAACATACCGGCAGTTCTTGCAGGAAGTGGAAGCGACTGTGACAGCCGTTCGATGCTTTTAATGACATTATTCAAAAACATGAATATAGACAGCGTTATGTACATTTCTGTTGAATACAGCCATGCGATGGCAGGTGTTTATCTGGAAGGAAAACAGGGACAGTATTTTGAACTGGACGGAAAAAAATATCTGACAGGAGAAACCACCGCCAAAGACCTTACATGGGGCATGATAAGCGCCAACATGCAGGACAGAAGCAAGTGGATTCCTGTCGAATTATATGATTAGTTATCTTTTGTTAAGAGTTCGTATGCTTCTTCAGAAGTTTTAGCGGCGAGCAGTGCATCGCGGAGCTGTTTTTCCTTGAGTTTTGAACTGAAGAAACTCAGGGTCTGAAGATAATATGTGTGCTGGTTATAAGCCGCTGCAATCATAATAAGAATGCGAACCGGGATTTCATCGATTGTCTGAAAGTCAATGATGTCGTTGCGGCAGATACCAACGCTCATTACAAGGTCAGTAACTGAAGAAAGCCTTACGTGAGGAATTGCAATTCCGCGGCCGATTGCTGTAGACATCAATTCTTCGCGCTTGAGAATTTCGCTTACAAGTTCGTCCTTGTATTTTACCTGAGGAGCTGTGCTCAGGTTATTTGCAAGTTCAACGATTGCATCGCGTTTTGTTGTATGATCAATAAATACGATTCTCTCCGGAGCGAGAATGTTTTTTACGAGTACTGTCGGATTTGGTTCTTCTTTTTTCTGGTTTGAAGAAAGACGTTCGTTAACCCATTTTTCGATTTCTGATTTTTTGAATCTCCAAACGGTTCCAATCTTTCCTGATGGAATTTCCCCTTTCTGAGCCCAGTCGTAAACTGTGCGTTCAGATACCCTGAGATATTTTGCCACTTCTTCGATAGTAAGAATATCATCTTCCATGATTTATCCCTCTGATTATTCTTTTTTTATGTTGTTTATTACTGTATTTTGCATTTCTTGCGGTATTTTGTCAAGGAAGATTTTTCCGACATCGTTTAATCTGCAAGTTCGTGCAGGGAGTCAAAAGGATAAAGCTCTCCGAGGGTCCTGATCTGACAGTTTTCGATTTTTGAACCAAAAATTACAGGCACATCATTCTGAGCGAATTCAGTAAGAACCTGACGGCAGGCACCGCATGGCCCGACAGGATAATCTGCCTTTGGAGCTGCAATCGCTACAGCGGCAATACGCCGGTGACCTTCAGAAGCAGCTTTAAACACAGCAGTTCTTTCGGCACAGTTTGTCAAACCGTATGAGCGGTTTTCCACATTACAGCCGGTGTATTCAACTCCGTCCTCGGTAAGAATCGCTGCTCCTACCGGAAACTTTGAGTACGGCGAATATGAGTTTTTTGATGCCTGAAGTGCATGCAAAAATAATTCTTCAAGTTTTTCTTTTTTGATATCCATTTTGCCACCTCTATTCAACTGCATTTATTGACTTCTTATTTTTAACATTATAACATGGTTTTCATGGAAAAAAAGGCAAATATCGCAATTCCGCTCGGAATAACACTTTCAGTTTTGTATATAATTCTGGCCGCAAGACCACTTTCAAAAGAAGCACACTTTATTTCAAAATGGACGGTAGACGCAAACCGTGTTTCGGCAAACGCAGAACAGGCCGCTGACAAAAACAAAATTCCATTCAAAATCGGACAGAACGCAGGTTATTTTACCGAAGACGGAATCATTTCCAACGTATTTACTTTTCCGTATAAGGTCACCATCAGCCCGTCTTCCTACGCAGTTTACGGCTCAAACGGAAAACCTATCAAATTCAACAATCCGGACGGCTCACAGGCAGGCCAGATTGAACTTGAAGGCTTTCCTTTCTTTCAGCAGGACCGCAAGTATCTGATGCTTCCGGGCGGAAACGCCTTTTCTGCCTTGAATGACGACGGAACCGTACACTGGAGTTTTGAAAACTACGCCCCGATTACAGCATTTTCTTCTTCAGAAAACGGAGTTATCGCAGGCTACGCCGACGGAACAGTAATCACCTTTGACAACAACGGAACAATTCTCGACAAATACTCTCCGGGCGGAAGTAAATACGAAGTAATTCTCGGCGCCGCAATTTCCAAAGACGCAAAATATTACGCAACCGTAAGCGGACAGGACGGACAGCGCTTTGTCCTTGCAAGCCGCAAAAACGGAACGGGCACAATCGAATTCCACGAGTTTTTAAAAAGTTCTACCAGCCGTCAGGTTCCGGTCGTGTTTTCTGAAGACTCAAGCAGATGTTTTTTTGCATATAAAGACGGACTTGGAGTTGTTGATATCAGCAGACTCAAAATCACGCACATAAAAATCAACGGCGCGATTCTTTCGATTCAACTCTCTGACGACAGCGACACTGTTTTTATTCTGAGCAAGACTGACGGACAGTACACTGTTTCTGTCCTTGAAAAATACTCTGTGTACACAGGAAGCTTCAGTTTTAAGGCAGACCACGCCTTTATCAAGGTACACTCAAACAAACTGTTTGTCGGAAAAGATTCTTCAATCAGCTGCATGGAATTTCAATATAAATAAACGGGGCAAAAAATGAAAAAATTAAATTCAATTCTGATTCTCTCACTCATCACATCAGCAGTTTTTGCCTTTGACTGGCCCCAGAACGAAATTATGTCCGACACTTTTTCCGTGTATTTCGGGCAGCCGCGCGGAGAACTTTTAAGCCCTTCCCTTGTATTTTCCGGAAGCGAAGAAATCAAGGCGGCAGAAAAAGGTTATGTTACCTGCGTTTTGAGCGAACATGACGAAGACGACCTTTTTGAAAGCACTCTCGGAAACACCGTAATCATTGCCCACGAAGACAATATGCTCACAGTTTACGCAAACCTTTCAGCTGAAGAACAGGACATGCGTTATGAATTAAAATCTGTTCAAAGCGGAACTCCCCTTGGCAGCTGCGGAAACTCAGGCTGGCAGGAAGGAAACGCCCTTCTTGAATTTCAGGTTGTTGACGTTGCGGCAAAAAACTATGTAAACCCGCGTATCCTGATGCCGAGATTCGGAAACGAAACACAGCTTTTTATAAGAAATGTCAGCGCGTTGAATTCAAAAGGCCAGAACTTTGATTTGAACACACAAAAACTTCTTCAGTCAGGCACTTACAAGCTTTACATGGACCGCCAGTCAAACGCAACTCCGTACAAAACCACAGTTTTAATAAACGGAGCCGCGGTGGATTCAATCACTTACGATACACTGATTCAGCAGAAAGGTCAGATTTCAACATCCGGAAAGAAAAGTTACACTTCAAAACAGGTGTACCCGAACCTCAAAAGACAGCTTCTGGCCGAAGTTACGATTCCAAAGGGACACAATAAAATCACAATTATCGCAGGCGACATTCTCGGAAAAGAAAAATCGTTGACCTACACGATCGACGCTTTTTAGTATTGAATTAACACAAGCCGGAGCCTCTTTAGATTGCGATTTTGTCCATTCAGTATTATAATTAAATTCAATTATGGAACATAATATGATTACATCCGCTTCCGGCTGGCGAAAGGTATTTGCCGAGTCAGGAGACGAGAACGATACAAACGGCGAAATCGGACAGGAAAACAGAATCATTGCAGCCCTTGCAGCCGAGACCTTTGCCGAATACATTCTTTCAAAAAACAAATCCCCTTTTATCGCGCTTGGTATGGACACAAGACCAACAGGTCCTGCCATCGCAAACATCATGCTCCGTGTATTTGATGCAAAAAAAGTTGCAGTTTCATACACAGGAATTATCGCATCCCCGGAAATCATGGCCTACTCTCACTCAGTAGACGCCTTTGTTTATATTTCAGCATCCCACAACCCGATCGGACACAACGGAATCAAATTCGGTCTCAATGACGGCGGTGTTTTAAATGGCCAGGAAAACGCAAAACTCGTTGCAGTTTTTGAACAGAAATGTCACAGCCCGGATGCTCTTGAACACGCAAAATCCCTCATCGAAGGTGCTTCTGATATCGACCTTGACTGGGTTTTTGCAGAAAGTGTCGCTTCAAAAAGAACTTCACTTACAGTGTACAGAAACTTTGCCAAACAGGTAATTTCTGGCACTGATTATATCCCTAAACAGAACGCATTCTTTGCCCGCCTGAGACAGGCAATAATTTCAAATCCGATTTCCATCATTTGCGATATGAACGGTTCGGCACGCACAATGTCGATTGATTCGTCTTTCCTCGATGAGTGCGGAATCACATTCAACACAATTTACGGAAAGCCGGGCCAGATTGCCCACGGCATCATCCCGGAACCGGAAAACTTAATCTGGTGTGCAAAAGAAATGGAAAACTGCCACGCTCACGGCGACGAGCACTGTATCCTGGGCTACATGCCTGACTGTGACGGTGACCGTGGCAACATCGTTTACTGGGACGAACTTGAAGAAAAGGCAAAGGTTTTAAAGGCACAGGAAGTATTTGCACTTTCAGTTCTTTCAGAAGTTGCATTCAGCGTATACTCGGCCGCTCCGTCAGAAGTTCACGGGCTTGTAAACAAGGCACAGCAGCTTTTGCAGCAGCAAAGCCTCAATAAAATCGGTGTAGCTGTAAACGGACCTACTTCGATGCGCATAGACGAAATTGCAGAAAGTTTTGGCGCAAAAGTTTTCCGTGCAGAAGTCGGAGAAGCAAACGTAGTAAACCTTGCCCGCGAAAAGCGCGCCGAAGGATATGAAGTGCGGATTCTGGGCGAAGGCTCAAACGGCGGTAACATTACCCACCCGTCTGCAGTCCGCGACCCGATCTGTACTATATTTGCCCTCGTTAAACTCCTTGCACTTCGCGACGAGACAATCGCCGGCACCGAACACAAGGGACTTTTCCACTTGTGGTGCGACGCAAGCGGTCAGAGCGACAAATACAAGGAAAACTTTACTTTACGCGATATAATTCAGACACTGCCAAAGTACACAACTACAGGTGTAAGCGAAAAACGCGCTGTTCTTCACATCAGGACAGAATCACACGCAGCACTCAAGGCAAACTTTCAGAAGATTTTTGAACGCGAATGGGCTCAAAAGAAAGATAGTCTTGCCGGACGCTGCGGAATCTGCTCATACGAAGCAGTCATCACAAACGGAACTAAAGAAACACGCAATGTTGATGATTATTCAAAAAGCGGAAAAGGCGGCCTCAAAATTATATTCAAGGATAAAGAAGGCGCACCGCTCGCATTTATCTGGATGCGCGGCAGCGGAACAGAACCTGTATTCCGCATAATGTGTGATGTAAAAGGTGACAATCCCCAGCAGGAAGCAGAACTTCTTGAATGGGAAACAAATATGCTCATGGAAGCAGACAAAATGTAAAATAAGAATCAGAAGGAGAATGTTATGGACAAATCAGAAATTTTGGCTCGTGCAAAAAAATACATTGCCGACGAAAAAGATGAACGTTTCAGAAAAGAAGTAGAAGACCTCGTTGCAAAAGAGGATATAAAAGAACTGGAAGACCGTTTTTACCAGACACTTGAATTCGGTACAGGCGGTTTGCGAGGTGTAATGGGCGGCGGTACAAACCGCATGAACACCCTCGAAATCAACCTCGCAACCCAGGGACTTGCAAATTACGTTCTTAAAGCATTTCCAGAAAAGGCAAAGGACGGCACATTGAGCGCAGTTGTAGCATACGACAGCCGCAAAAACTCAGACGTATTTGCAGAAGCAACAGCCCTTATCCTTGCCGCAAACGGAATCAAAGCATACCTGTTCACAGGCCTCCGCCCGACACCTGAACTTTCTTTTGCAATCCGTGAACTTAAAGCTCAGACCGGTGTTGTAGTTACAGCAAGCCACAACCCGCCACAGTACAACGGTTACAAAGCATACTGGGATAACGGTGCACAGGTTATTGAACCGCACGATGCAGGAATCATCAAAGAAGTTAACGCTGTAAAAGAAGTTAAAACAATTTCAAAAGAAGAAGCATTAAAATCAGGCAAACTTGTTTTAATCGACAAAGAAATCGATGAAAAATACTGGGCAATGTGTAAGGCCCAGCTCTTCCGCCCGGACCTGATTAAAGACAAGGCCGGTTCGGTAAAAATCGTTTACACACCACTCCACGGAACAGGTGCAATGCACGTAGAAAAAGTTCTCGGAGACCTCGGACTTAAGGTAATCACAGTTCCTTCACAGAGAGAACCTGACGGAGCCTTCCCTACTGTTGAAAAACCAAATCCGGAAGAAGCACCTGCACTCAAGCTCGCAGTTGAACTTGGTTCAAAAGAAAAGGCAGACTGTGTAATGGCAACAGACCCTGACGCAGACCGCTTTGGAACAGCCTTCCCGGACAAGGACGGAAACTTCGTACTCGTTTCAGGCAACCAGATGGGAGCACTCCTCTGCGAATACGTACTTCTGAGCCGCAAGGAACTCGGAACTATGCCTTCAAATCCAGCCGCAATCCGCTCAATCGTAACATCACCATTCACAGATTACATCTGTAAAAAATACGGTGTTAAAATGCACGAATGTTTGACAGGATTTAAATGGATTGCAGCCGTAGAAGATGAATTTGAAAAGGACGGAAGTGAAAACTATGTATTCGGTCTCGAAGAAAGCTACGGATACAAGGTTGAAAAAGAAGTTATGGACAAGGACGGTGTTTCTGCCGCTGCAATGTGTGCAGAAATGACCTTGTACTGGGCTTCTAAGGGCAAGTCAATTCTTGAACACCTCGCTGATATGTGGAAAGAATACGGCTACTTTGAAGACCGCGCAATCAGCCAGAACTTCCCAGGTTCTGCCGGAAAAGAAGTAATGGCAGGAATTATGACAAAACTCCGCAGCGAAGGTCTTAAAACTCTGGGCGGCAAAAAAGTTCTTGAAATCAGGGACATCGGAACAAGCGTAAGCTATGATCCTGCAAATCCGTCAGTTAAAAAGCCAATCGATCTTCCAAAGTCAAACGTTCTTCAGTTTGTACTCGAAGGCGGAACAATTGTTTCTGCCCGTCCAAGCGGAACAGAACCAAAAATCAAGTTCTACATCAACGCCAGAACAGAAGTTGGCGGAGCAAAATGTGACGGATGTCTTGCATCAGCAAAGGCTGACAGTGCAAAAGTTTGTGACGCAATCACAGCAGACATTCAGAACGTGCTCAAAAACGCATAACTTTAGGAAACACTGATGGCAAACGCAACAATAAGACTGCTCACTTCACACAAACGAATCGTGGATTTGTATAACAATGGAGCTGTCTTATGTGCGTTTGATACAGAAACAACAGGCATCAATCCCCTTAACTGCTGTGTAATCGAGATTGGTGCCATTAAATTCAACAAAAACGGAATCATTGACAGGTTCGGGACTCTGATTAAGCCTTACTACGATATTCCGCCCGAAATCACTACACTGACCGGAATTACTCCACAAATGGTCTGCAACTGCGAAACTGCCCGGACGATAATTCCAAAGTTCAGGGAATTTTGCAAGGACACAATTCTTCTTGCACACAACGCCCAGTTTGACGTTCGTTTTATCGACATGGAATGCGAACGCCTTGGCTACAGACAGCTTTTAAATCCTGTTATCGATACACTCCGCATGAGCCGTATGCTTTTGCCGGACAACACTTCCTGGAAGCAGACAAGCCTTGCAGCACAGTTCAACATCGATACAGGACACGCACACCGCGCCACAGACGATGCAAATGTCTGCATGCAACTTTTCCAGCGCTTTGTCACAATGGAAGTTCCTAAGAAAAAGAAAACCCAGCCTAAACAGCCGGGTTTGTTCGAATAATTTAGCCTCTCGGTGCTTTTGCAGGGTCGATTGGAAGTCCGTTCTGGAAGACCATCAGACTAATCTGAGGTTTTGAAGAATAACTGTCGATTCCCGCAGTGCCTATCTGACTCTTAAAATCAATGTATTCGCCCTTGCTTACCAGAACCTTGCCGAGTCCCGTATACGCATAAATGTGACCGGTCTTGCTCTGGATAAACACAACATTTCCAAACCCGCGGTACATTCCGCTGAACATTACTGTTCCTGATTTGATTGCGCTTACGGCTTCGTCCTGTTTTGCACTCAGGCTTACTCCGCTTACCTTTCCGTTTACGTAAGTTACGCTTGGTTTATCAACAGGCCATACAAGAGACGAATCTCCCTTTTTATTTGAATAATTATGAACGTCGATTACAGGAGTTGTAACCGTTCCGCCCTTTGCAGTCGGGTTATTATTTGTATTTGAATTATCTTTTTTTGTTGAAGCAACAACTGTCTTTGCAGGAACTTTAACCTTCTGCCCTGCTTTAAGGCCTGTATTTGCGTCCGCATTGTTCAGGGCGTACAATTCCTTTACGTTAACCGAGTACAGGCGCGAAATTGCATACCAGGTGTCGCCTTTTTTAACAGTGTACCATCCGCTTTCAGCAGCAGTTGATACAGCAGGCTTTGTTGCAGCCGGAGCCGTTTCAACAGGTAAAGAAGGTTTAGCCGCTTCTCCTCCGGTTGGAATTACAAGTTTTTGTCCGACTTTAATATCGCTTCCGCCGATTTTGTTTGCGTCACAAATAGCCTGAACGCTGCTGCCGTATTTTTTACTGATTGAATACAATGTGTCGCCCTTTGCAACTACGTGAGTAGTATCGCAAAAGAGAGCGGCAGGAATCACAGCAAGAGTAGTAATTACAATAGTTCTTCTGACAATATTAAAAAAAGATAGTTTCATACTTCAATTATTTTCGGCAGAATTTCAGCGTGCTATTAGAGTTATTTGATGTTTTAATGGCTGTAAAGTTAAGGATTATTCGTTAACGATGTCGTCAAAGATTTTACGGATTTCTATTCCGTTAATTACCTGACCGTGTTTGTATCCGTTGAGTGTGTTTACCTTTCCTGAGCGCAGGTGCTCACTTGTAATACCGTACTTAATGGAACTGTCTGCTTCGATTAAGGCAGAAAGATGGTCAGCCAGGCGGACTGTTCGTCCGTCAACAGGATTATATTCATCAGAGTTGTATTTTGAATTCAAATCGTTCCAGTCAACGACCCTTGCGGCAGTATTGCCGTCACTGTCCTTTTCCTGGATCTTATTTGAAAATTCATCATTTGTAAAATACATGATTTCGTCAACGTAAGATTTATCCATAAGAGGAACAAGTTCGTTGCGGACAATTTCATCTTCAATCTTTTTAACGATATTTGGAAGTTCGTCGGTGGCCTGTTTAACCGGAGAAATGATATCGCGGGTTACAGATTCCGGAAGATCATGGAAGAGCCCAGAGAAAAAGTCGTTGAATAAGCGTTTAGGGCTCATTTTAACGCCTGTTTCGCGCATCAGAAGGATTGTCATCACCGCAACAAAATAACAGTGTCCTAAGACGCTTGTGTGCGGTACACGTGGTGTCTGGTTCCATCTTGTCTGAAAGCGGAGTTGTTCAATGCTCAGCAGAAAATCAAAAGGCTTCTGCTTTGTTACAAGAAGCTGCATTCCGCGCAGATCAAGAAATTCCTGGATATCTTCGTTTAAGTCGTGTCTGATTTTTGTAAGACGTGTTTCTTCATTTACGCATTCAATCATCTGAAGTTCGCGCAAAGTAGAAAACTTATGTGCTGCCCGGAGAATCCGTTCGGCAAGTTTTACGTTTTCAGGCATCGGAAAGTTTCCGGCAGTACGACCGATATAAATTGTAAATTCAGAAAAAAAGTCGTTGTCGTTGATAATGTCTTTGTACTGTTTTAAAACCCATTCGTTGAGCTTGATATATTCCTTCGGGAACTGATTTTTAATCATTCGCTGAACAGGACTTTTGATATCACAAAGTGCAATCTTTTTTAATAGTTCAAAAATCGAGGCATAAATCATCCATGACCATTCAACCTTTTTACCAGCCTGTTCTTCGTATTTACCGATGATGTAGGCAACAACCATACGTTCAGCAGCCTTGTCCATTTCGACAAGTTCAAAAGGGCGGACAAGGTCAGTCCATCTCTGGATGGAGAAACCTTCAAAAAGTCTGAGGATAAAATTTTTATTAAGCATAATTAACTTGCAATTCCTTTTTTGTGGTCTGCTTCCATTTTTTCTTTCCAGACCTGAGCCTTTTTCTTGATATCTTCGGCTTCGTCCTTCATATTAATTAAAATCTGAAGGCGTCTCAAGGCTAAAAGATAATGAATTGCAGAGCGCATATCGTCGATACGGTGTGTTGAAAGTTCGTAACGGTCACGATATTGAATTGAAGACTGGTCCAGAAGACGGAGCAAAAGTCTTACATACATTACTGTATTATCATAATCAGGTGAGCGCGGATCAAAATAATCCTTGCATGCCTGCTTCATATCAAGAAGATTTTTTGCAACTGTTGTAAAGCGGCCCTGTAATTCAACAAAAGACCACTTCCATTTTGTATTTTCGCCGAATGCATCAATCAAAAGTTTGATTGCAAGGCCGAGTTTTCTGACTAAATAAAAGCGCTTTTCGAGCGGAGTGTTTGAAATTTCAGCTACCTTGTCTTCAATTTCCGTATACTGAACATCGATAAAACTTGTAACAATGTCTTCAAGGTAGATAATTGCCTTATAAAGGGCTTTACGGGCGTCGTTCAGGGCATCGTTGTTTTTGGTATCAAGAAGTTCAACAGAAAGATTATTGATTGTAATCCAGGTTGTTGCCACAAAAATCTGCTCTTCACAAAGCAAAAGCTTTTTATAACCAACTCCTGAACTGTCTTTCTGAATCAGGTTAAGCATCGACTTCTCTTTTTCAAGAGATGCTTTTACGCTTTCTTTGTATGGGGCAATCTTGCTGTTAAAAAGTTCTCTGTTTTCTGCAGAAATTTTAGCCATATCAGTCCTCCGTTAATCTGCGAACTTAGATAGCATAGCCTTAGCGTGCTCCAATGACTCCTGGCTCGCGGCATCACCCGAAAGCATTCGTGCAATCTCCTCAACCCTTGCATCTCCTTCAATGAGTGCAACAGAAGTAGAAGTTGTCCCTGCATTTACACTTTTGGATATCTTCATCTGATTATCGGCATAAACTGCGATACTCGCTAGATGTGTAATGCAGAAAATTTGATGATTTTTAGCAAGATTTTTTAAATGTTGTCCTACACTGACTGCAACTTCGCCGCCAATACCGGTGTCAATTTCGTCAAATACAAGAGTTTCGACATTATCAGCACCCGCAAGAACAGTTTTTAATGCAAGCATGACACGGCTCAATTCACCGCCGGAAGCGATTCTGGCAAGGCTCTGCAGAGGATTGCCTGGATTGGCCGCAATTAAGAATTCAACATCGTCCATTCCGTATGGTCCGCACTTCTGTTCAAGTTCGGTACCATTCTTTTCAGTAACATTTACCGCAAATCTCGAATCTTTCATTCCGAGAGTACGCAGAATTGCTGCAACCTGCTCACTCATTTTGAGCGCAGCCTGCTTACGAACGGCAGAAATCTCTTTTGCCTTTGCGTAAACAGCTTTTTCAAGTTCCGCAATTTCTTTCTGGATTGAATCCTTATTTACCTGTCCGTTTGAAAGTTCTTCCAGACGATTCTGTGCATCTACAGCAAACTGTATAACTTCATCAAGACTTGCGTCAACAGAAGAAGCGTACTTTTTCTTAAGATTGTAAATTAAAGTCTGTCTTTCCTGAACAAAAGCAAGGCGCTCAGGATCAAAAACCAGTTTGTCTGCATAAGAAGAATATTCTTCTGCAATATCATTCAATTCATAAAAGGCGCTTTCAAGTCTTGTGTCCAGGTTCTGCAGTTCCTTGTCAAAGGCTGCGCTGTGAGAAGAAACAGAGCGGAGCTTTTTAAGTTCGCCGACAACGCCTGAGTTTTCTGAAGGCGCGCCCGACAAAACATTATTGATGGATTCAATATCAGAAAAAAGTTTTTCAAATGAAGAAAGCTTTGTTTCTTCTTCATCTAGTTCAATATCTTCGCCCTTTTTAAGCTTTGCTTCTGTGATTTCTTTTACGGCAAAAGTAAGAACTTCAATTTTCTGACTGCGTGTTTTGTCATCGCTCATCAAATCCTGAAGCTGCTTTCGTTTTTCTACCAGGGTTGAATACAATTGTGTAAAATCAGCAACCGTGTCGTTTAAATCCGCAAATGAATCCAGGAACCGTCTGTGTTCGCTGACGCGCATCAGAGACTGATGTTCATGCTGCCCGTGAATATCAACGAGGAAGGCAGAAAAAGAGGCAAGATCACTTCTTGTTACTACAGTGTCACCAATCCAGGCCGCAGATTTTCCGTTTGAACGCACGGCACGGCGCAAAAGAATTCTGTCATCTTCGGAAGTAATTCCGTGAAGGTAGAGCCACTCTGAAGCGTTTTTTGCTTCTTCGATATCGCCTTTAACTGGAGAAGACAAACCTTTGATGTAAAAAGTTCCGCTGACCTGGGCCATTTCGGTCCCGGTCCTGATCTGCTCTACTCCGCCCTTTCCGCCAAGAAGGAATGTGAGGGCTCCGATTAAAAGAGACTTACCGGCACCGGTCTCACCGCTCAACACAGTAAAACCGTTTTTAAATTCAATTTCGCACTTTTCAATCAGGGCAAAATCTTTAATGCGAAGGTCTTCAAGCATTTGGACCTCCAGACCAGTGAAGTTTCTGGCGCAATGCCTTGTAGAATTTTTTCTGTGTACAGCCGACTAAAAGAGCCTTGTCTTCAGCCTGCTTGATTTTAACAACGTCACCTACGTGCAAATCAATCGGAATCTGACCGTCAACAGTAACAATTACGTCACTTACTCGGGACGGAAGGATTTCAACTTCAAGTTCACATTTAGGGCTTAAGACAACAGGACGGCTTGAAAGACTGAACGGATTAATCAAAGTCAAACACATTGCGTCCAGGTACGGGTCGATAATCGGGCCGCCTGCGCTTGCAGAGTACGCGGTTGAACCTGTAGAAGTAGAAAGAATCATTCCGTCGGCAGTAAAGTTTCCGAGTGCAGTTGTGCCGTATTTAACGCGGTAATGAATTGTATGGGCTGAGTTTTTTGCACTGATTACCACATCGTTTAAACTGCTTGCACTGAAACGGCGCATTCCGTCGCGGATGATTTCCGTATTAAGCATACTTCTTTTTACGAGAAGTGATTTTCCGTCCAGAAAGCGATGGATTTCTGTTTTCCATTCTTTTTTCTGAACAGATGCAATAAAACCGAATGTACCAAAATTAATAGGAATGATCGGAATCCCGAGAGGAGCACAGCCGCGGGCCGCAAAAAGCACCGTACCGTCTCCGCCGAGAGTAATTACAAAATCATAACCGCTGAAGGGATACTGTTCTGAAAAACCGTTAAAACGGAAGATGTCGCCGCTGATTCCAATCTGTTCAAGGTAGGCACAGATTTCGGAACCCATTTTCTGAGACTCTTCTTTATATGTATTAACAATTATCAGACATCTTACCATTTTAGTTCTCCGACGCTGTTATTACGGCAATGTACTCAATACTTTTACAATCTTGGTTGCACTGTCCGATCCCAGACGCGGATAGAGCGGAAAGAGAACGGTTCTCAGACTGAGAGATTTTGCAACCTTTAATTTTGAACTTTCATCTTCGTCCAGAATAGAAATTACACTGTTTGAATATGCCAGCTGAATTTCAATTTCTTTGCGCTGTGCATACTGTTTTACATCTTTAAAACTTCCATTCAGCACAACCGGGAAAGACCAGATTGTAGACCCTTCTTCAGTGTCGCGGAGGAAGGTTTTATTTTTGCCCTTGATAATTGCACTGTTGTAAACGGCAAAAAGTTTTTTGCGTGCCTCTTCATTGCGTGCAAATTCTTTTAACTGAATCCATGCAAGGGCGCAGTTCAAGTCAGGAAGAATGTCTGTAACAGGGGCTTCGTCAGTGTATTTTTTGAGTGGAATCCAGTCGCGTCTCTGACCTGCCATCAAAACGGCTCCACCGCCGCCTGTAACTGTATCAAATTCTTCAAGGCCGAGAATTGTAAATACACCGAATGAGCCTGCCTTGCGTGAAGGAGCTTTTTTATCCGGAGTTTCCTCAGTATTTTCTTCACTCTCAGGAGCTTTTACGACTGCACCGATTGAATGAGAAATATCTTCGATTACGGGAATTCCAAGTGCAATAATCTGGTCAATGTCAGAAATAATTCCCATTGATTCATGAAGGATCAAAAGTCTTCCGCCTGCGTGAATGCCGTCACTGACAATCTGACTGTTTAAAACACCTGTCTGTTCATCAACATCAAGAACGAGAGGCTTGCATCCAAGTTCAAGGATAGAAGAATACTGCCATGCCGGTGCAAGGGCAGAAATCATGATTACTGTATCTTTTTCGATTCCGAGGGCCTTTAAGGCGTAAGAAAGTGCGAGTGTGGGAGTTCTGAAAGCAACTGCTCCGTCGCACCCTGTAAATTCCTTTAATGTTTGAATAAAACGGCTGTTCAACTCACCTGGACCGATTTTTTCGTCCACCATGCAAGTCAGAACAGCATCCATTTCCTTTCTGCGGATTGTAGAACTGAAAGTCTGTATCATTATATTTTTTACCTAAGCTATTCTGGACATCGCCGGAAAAACCGTGATGTCCATAAATTCTAAAAGACTATTCGTTGTCAAATATCTTCTGGAGTTCTTTAGCGTTAAACAGTTTGCGGATATCGAGCATAATCAGGTAATGTTCATCCTGGCGGATAACCCCCTGAATGTATTCTGTTCCGATACCGCTGATCATCTGAGGCGGTGCCTTTACGTCTTCCATATTGATTGTTACAACGCGTGAGATTTTATCAATGATAATACCGATTTTGTTGTTATCAATATTGAGGATAATAAATCCGCCTTCAAAATCTTCGTCCTCAGAAACTTCAAGCTTTTTAATCTGGAAACGCTTATGAAGGTTCATTACAGGAATGATTTCGCTACGGAGATTAAAAATACCTTCGACATAATAAGGAGCATTTGGAATTTGACGAACCTGGCATACCTTGACGATTTCTTTTACGTCCATGATATCAACGCCATAGAGTTCTTCACCCAGTTGAAAAGTTACAAGCTGAATCTGTGTTCCTTCTGCCATATATTATCTCCTCCAAAAGTTTTATGCTGTCACCTTAATTATACAGCATAAAAAAAGCTGTGACACGAAAATAATTAAACATTACGTGTCAAAACTTTTATTTAGTTTGTTTTTTATCAAACTCCAAGAAGTCTGCGGGCCTGAATATAATCCGCGATTCCCTGGGCAACCTTTTTAGCTTCTTTCATTGCAAGAACGACAGTGGCAGGTTTGTGAACTACGTCACCACCGGCAAACACACCCTTCTTTGTTGTCATACCATAAGGAGTCTGCTGTGTAATTACATAACCGCTTTCGTCAGCGTCGATTCCTTCTGTTGAAGAAATTACGCGTCCGGCAGGTTTAGAACCAACTGCAAGAAGAACCTTGTCAGCAGGAATTACCTTTTCTCCTTCCGGAGTGCTGACTTTGAGACCGGTTACCTTACCGTCCTTGCCGACAACTTCGAGAGGTGTGTGTTCCCACTTAAAGTCTACACCGTCTTTTACAGCTCCGTCGTATTCAGCGCGGGCTGCACGCATAAATTCAATTGTTTTACGGTAGCAGACAGTTACTTTTTTAGCCTTCATCAAAACTGCAGTACGGCAGGCATCCATAGCAACGTTTCCGGCACCGATAACGATTACTTCATCCCCTTCTTCAACAGGAACTTCTTCGCGGCCTACGTTTCCGTCGCGGTAAAGTCGTGTCATGCGCAGAAGGTAACTTGACTGAATTACACCCTTCAGGTCTTCACCAGGAATTCCAAGGCCCTTTGCAATTGCGGTACCGGTTCCGATAAAGATAGCGTCAAATCCTTCTTCAAACATTTTGTCGATTGTAATGTCTTTACCGACCATTGTGTTTGTGATGAATGTAACACCAAGTGCTTCAATATTTTTTGTTTCGCGTCTAACAATTTCTTTCGGCAAACGGAAGTCAGGAATACCGTAAAGGAGAACTCCACCCGGTTCGCTTTCACCTTCGTAAACAACTACATTGTAGCCTTTTCGTGCAAGGTCGCCTGCTACAGTCAAACCTGCAGGACCAGAACCGATAACGGCAACTTTACCGTTTGTCTTTGCAACTACCTTTTCGCTTGAAAGATTATTCTCTGAGTAAAAGTCTGCAATAAAGCGTTCGATACGACCAATTTTAATTCCCTTACCTGCTTTTGCAAGAACACAGTGACCTTCACACTGATTTTCATGAGGACATACGCGTCCACAAATTGCAGGAAGGTTACTCTTCTGCGAAATGATTCTGTAAGCTTCGCCCATATTGCCCTGTGCAAGAGCATGGTTGAACTGTGGAATTTCATTTTCGATCGGACAGCCTGTTCTACACAAAGGCTTTGGACAGTTTAAACATCTGCGTGCCTCTGTTACTGCTTCAGCTATTGTGTAACCTGGAATCTCTTCTTCCATAACGAAAATACCTCTTTATTTTTTATAATAATGTTTCTATATAGTATATCGACAATAAGCGATAAAATCAAATCTAATCGACAATAAAGAGCGTAATTGCGTAAACTGTTTTTATTCCGTAAGCTTTTAAAGACCGGGCGCAGGCTTCGAGGGTACTGCCTGTGGTCATGACATCATCCACAAGAAAGACAGTCTCAGGAATCTGCTTAAAATACCTCCTTACAATCCTTTCCTTCTGCATCGAATAAGACATTTTTGCCTGTTCCATACGGTGCAAGCGGTCCAGTTTTTTCTGCTGCCTTACAGACAGTCTTTTCAGAACGGGGCATACATTAACTCCGTACAGATTTTTTAAATAAAAACACAATTCTTCAATCTGATCCCAGCCCTTTTTCTTAATTTTTCCGGGCCGGGGCGGTATAGGAATTATGACCGGCTCAAGAATTCCGTTCTGCTCCTGCAGAGTGGAAAGTTTATTCCAGACTGCACGGGCAAAAACGGGTGACAGGACGCGTTTTTCTTCAGTTTTCCATGAAAAAAGAAGGTTCTTTTTCCACAATCTGTAGGTATGAAGGGCAAAAACGCCGTCAAGACTACTGATTACCGGAGCCGTTCTGCAGCCGGTACAGACATCATTTTCAGAAATCAAAGGTTTGCCGCAGATTTTACAGTTTGAGCTTTCAGGAGATATTTCCGTAAAACCTTTTAAGCAGTCCTTGCACATCGGAACAAAAAATGTAGGTCTGCCGCAGCACACACACTCTTCACCTCCGAGGAAAAAACTCTGGATGTACCGTAAACAGTTGATAATAACAAAAACAAATCTGAATATCGCTACCCTGTACACATTATATATATTGCTCAGATTGTTTAAAACGAGGCAGTAAAAAATGTAATATTCTGTTATTTTTGAATTTTTACCGGCCCGAGAGGGAATTCTTCCAGCGCGAAACAAGCTGGAGTGCCTGCATCGGAGTCATATTTTCAGGGTCAGATGACAAAATCTCGTCGAGAATTAATTCTTCATCGCTGAAAAGTCCCGGCACCTGAGGAGGCGCTTTTTGTTCAACAGGGGCCTGCGGAAGGTTTTCTGCAAGAACAGGGCGGTCTCCTGCAAGTTTCTGCAGATGGGCAAGAATTGAATTTGCACGGTTTATTACAGAGTCAGGAATTCCTGCAAGGCGTGCTACATGAATACCGTAGCTGTTTTCGCTTGCTCCTTCCTTAATCCGGCGGAGGAATACAACTTTTCCGCTTTCTTCACTTACAGCCATGCACAAAAGTTTGAGAGCGCTGTTTTCTATACGCGTAAGTTCGTGGTAATGCGTTGCAAAAAGGGTCCGGCACTTAATTGAATTAAGGAGGTGTTCGCTGATTGCCCACGCAATCGAAAGGCCGTCTTCCGTTGAAGTTCCGCGACCTACTTCATCCATGATTACAAGGGATTTTTCGGTTGCACTTCTCAAAATGTTTGCAGTTTCGGTCATTTCTACAAGGAAGGTAGATTCTCCGCGGGCAAGATTGTCGCTTGCTCCGACGCGGCAGAAAATGCGGTCCACAACACCTATATGAGCGCTTGTCGCAGGAACAAAGGAGCCGATCTGCGCCATAAGGGCAATCAGTGCGTTCTGCCTCAGATAAGTGCTCTTTCCGGCCATATTCGGGCCTGTTATAAGCGCAAAGGAAGTTGAATTTTCTGAGTCAAAATCTTCAGGACCCCTGATCGAAATATCGTTCGGAACAAATTCTCCGGCAGGCAGGTGCAGTTCAACTACAGGATGACGGCCATCCTTGATATTAAACATTGTTGAATCATCAACGACAGGTCTTACCCAGTTGTGCATTACAGCCGCATACGCAAGGGAAGATGTAACATCCGCATACGCAACTTCGCGGCTCACCTGTAAAAGATATGCAAGGTTTTCGTTTATTTTATTGCGCACCTCGATAAAAAGATCGCGTTCAAGTTCAATAATTCTGGTACCGGCTTCGTTGAGTTCCCGCTCAAGCTCCTGAAGGCGCGCAGTTGTATACCGTTCTGCATTGATGAGTGAGCGGCGCATGATAAAATGCTCAGGCACCTGCTGGAGTTTACCCTTTGTAATTTCAATATAATAACCTGCGTTATTATTGCTTTTTATCCTGAGGTTTGAGATTCCTGTCTTCTGCTTTTCTTCTTCGCAGTATTCTTCAAGAATTTTATTAAAGTTTGTCTGAATATCGCGCCAGTGGTCGAGTTCTTCTGACCAGCCTTCCTTAATGATACGGCCTTCCGTCAAAGAAGTCGCAGGTTCATCAAGAATTGAAGAGGCAATCAATTCAATAATATTCTGAGCCTGTTCTGCTTCCCCGCCTGCAAGTCCGTATCTGGAAATAAGGGAGCGGACTTTGAGCCACGACTCAAGGGACTGCCTTAAGGCCTGAAGATCCTTTGCGTGGGCCTTTGCCATTGCGACCCGGCCTGCAAGACGTTCAATATCAAGAACTGAAGAAAACTCCTGGCGGACTGCGTTCAGAAGTCTTTTGTTGTCAAAAAAGAGCTGAACGTGTTCCTGCCGGGTGCTGATTTTTTTACTGTCCGTAAGCGGATAATTAAGCCAGAAAGAAAGGAGTCGTCTTCCCATGGCTGTCTGAGTAAAAGCAAGGCACTCCAGAAGTGAATATTTATATGTTCCGTCGCGGAGGTTTGCTGTAATTTCAAGGTTTCGCCTTGATGAGTCGTCGATAATCACATAGTCACAGTCTTTGTAAAGCTTGATTCCTGTGATGTGCTGTGGCTTAACGGCTGTTGTGCGTAAAATATAATCCAGAAGAAAGCCTGCCGGGGCAACTTCCGGTGAGTTTTCTGTCAGGGAAAACGGTCTCAGGTTAACGGTTCCAAACTGTTTTGTAAGCCTTCCGTAAGAAAGGCTGTTGTCAAAATTCCAGTCAGGATAATATGAAACTGAAAGATTTGTGTGCAGCGAAAGTATCTGCTGAATTTGTCCGTCATTTTTGAGGGAATCCGGGAGCAGAAGTTCCCTGGGGTTTGCGCGGCCGAGTTCTTTTGCAAAACGGTCGTATAATTCATCTTTACCCCACGAACTTGCAAAAAAGTCTGCTGTCGTAACATCGATGTAGGCAAAACCGACTCCATTTTTACTTACAAAACATGAAGAGAGAAAGTTGTTTGCGCCTCCGTCAAGGTATTCACTTTCGACTGCGGTTCCAGGAGTGATGATTTCGATTACCTTGCGTTCTGTAAGGCCGTTTCCCTTTGCAATTTCTCCGACCTGTTCACAGATTGCAATTTTTTTACCTGCACGCAAAAGACGGGCAATATAAACTTTGGAAGCGTGATAAGGGATTCCGCACATTGGCTGGTTTGCGCGGTGTGTGAGGGTGAGATTTAAAAGACGGCTTACTTCTACTGCGTCCTCGTTGAACATTTCGTAAAAGTCGCCGAGGCGGAAAAACAAAACTTCGTTACGGTGTTCATCCTTGATTTTCTGATATTGAATCATCAATGGTGTTGCTTCTGCACTTTGAGTACGTGATGCAACACTACCCGCAACGAGTTTATCTTTAGCCATAAAAAATTACATTCCTAATTCAGCGATTACTTTTTCTGTGATGTCTACGGAAGGACTGTACCAGAGTACGGCATTTGCCTGCTGGAGGCTCATAATCATTGAATATCCTTCGTTTTCGGCAACGCGTTCAAGCACGTTGTAAAGTTTTTTATAAAATGAATCTGAGTTCTGCAAAGTCTTTTTAAGGGATTCAAGTTCCACATTCTTTGCGTTTGCGTATTCTGTCAGAAGATCGGTTTTGCGTGTAATTTCACCTTCCAGACGTACAACAGCTGCGTCATTGCCGTTTTTCTGATAATCAACTTTCTGATTTTTTAGGTTCTGAATTTCTTCTGTTTTTTTGTTGATTTCATTCTGGAATTCGGCCTTTTTAGATTCATAATTACGAACCGGAGCTGAATTTCTAAAGTAAGCCTGATAAACACGTGCTGTGTCCACTACTCCAAAACGTGTAATCTGCTGGGCAAAACTTAAAGGAGCCAGAAACAAAGCAAGGCTGACTGCTAAAATAATCTTTTTCATACAAAACTCCATTATTTGTTTGTAATGTTAAATGAAAGTACGAACTTCCAGTTCTTGTATCTTTCAATATTATCATTTTCGTTAACACGGAAGGTGTTGGCAAACAAAAGTCTGAGCGGGAACTGCGGAATTGAGAAGCGCAGGCCCGGACCTGTACTGAAGTAGAAATCCTGAACTGTCAGATCGTTGAACAGGGCGTGCGGTGTATCTTTAACAACCGCTGCGTCTCCAAACCAGTCCAGAGCAATTACGCCCGGAACAATCGGCATACGCAGTTCGAGGTAGTTTGACCACATTGCCTTGCCGCGGTTTTTATTGTAAATATTTGTCCATCCGCGGCCGTTGAACATACCGTCGATGTAGAGTTTGCTTGAGTTACCGATTCCGCTGTCAGGTTTCGGGAAGAGCATGCTGAGTCCTGAATAGCCCGCAAGAACGAGTTTCCAGTTCCATGTATCCGTAACAGGAAGATCAAACAAAGTAAAGTATTTTTCGAGTTTGGTATCGGAACGGAGGAAGAATTCAGTTTCGATTGGTGTAAGACCGTACCATGTAAGTCTCTGGCTTGCAAACCATCCGTTTGAAGGATCGTAGTTGATGTCACGGTCATCGATTGAGAAGGCGGCCCATACAGAGTTCTGGAATCCCCATTCATTTGCATAATCACTGATTGTTGAATCAACCGGTGTAAGCAAATCTGTATCATACTGGTTGTTCAGCAAACTGCCCGAAATACCGCCGGAAAGCGAGATAATTGCCCATACTGGAGTCCAGCGGTGACCAAGGGAAAGACCAAGGCTCCACTGCCACTGTTCGTAGTCCATGTAATAGTTTGAATCATCAATTTTTCCGTCAGGGAATACTTTAAGACGGAGGGCACTCATATTTGCGTGTGAAAAACTTGTGCTGATAGAAGTTGAAATCGGAAGTCCCCAGAGCCAGTTTTCGCCGTAACTCAGGGTTACAGACTGTTCGTCCGTTGCAATAGTTGAACCGAGGCTGACAGACTTACCGGTTCCGCGGAAGTTTGAATCCTGCCATTTTACAAACAATGCGAACGGGAGGTCGTCAGGGTCAGAAACGCCTGAAAAAGTAACACCGAATTCAATTGAAGTAGTTGACTGTTCATCAACAGAAAAAACAAGATTTACGAGGTTTTCTTCTGAACCTGCAACAACATCCGGAACTACCGCACTAAAGTACTGAAGGTTATAAAGGTTTCTCAAACCGGTAGTGATTTTTGCCTTGGAAAAAATGTCACCGGCTTCAATCGGGATTTCGCGACGGATAACATATTCCCTGGTTTTTGAATTTCCCTTGATTACAACGCTTTCAACATGGCTTCGTACGCTTTCTACAATGTTAAAGGTAAAGGAAATTACCTTGTTGTCGGCGTCTTTTGAAGGCATCGGCTGGAAGCGGTTTGAAGTATAACCGTTTTCATAGTAGAGGTCGGCGATAGCCATTACAGTTTCCTGATATTTAGACTGGTTGAATACGCCGCCCGTCTTGAGTTTTACAAGTGAATTAAGTTTTTCATCAGAGAAGATGATGTTTCCCTTAAAGTCCATTCCGCCGAATGTGTACTGGGAACCTTCCTGAATGATAAAGGTAATTGAAAGTTCATCACGGTTTTTCTTTTCGTTGACTGACATCTCTTTTGTAACGTCGAGGATTTCAGCATCGATATAACCGATATTCTGATAGTATGAAAGAATTGCCTGCTTGTCGGCTTCGAGTTCAGATTCCTGGAAGGCACCCTTATGAATAAGACCAACTTCCTTGAGCTTGAGTTTGCCTTTGAGAGTCTTTGCAGACACAACCTTGTTTCCGCGGAACTTAATCGAAGAAATTACAGTTGAACGGCCTTCGTCAATTTTAAAATTGATTTCTACGCCCTTTTCAGTACGTTTTGTTTCTGCAACAACTTTGGCGTTGGTATAACCTTTTTCAAGGTAAACATCGCGTACGGCGCGTTCATCAATTAAAACCTTGCTTTCTACAAATACATCCTTTTCCTTGAGGGAAGTTGCTTCTTTAAGTTCTGTCGTACGAATCTGCTTGTTGCCGCGGAAAGTAACTTTTGTTACAGACGGGCGTTCAGTTACAGAAAATACGATTGCAACCGTGTTTTTTCTTGCATCTCCTGGAAGAGCTTCCGGGTTAACTTCTTCAAACAAATCCATTGCATAGATTCTGTCGAGGAGTTCGCTGAAGATTTCGTCAGAAAATCGGCGGCCAATATAACTTGAAGTAACGCCGTCCACTTCTTTTGCATCTACGTGTTTGAGATTTTTAAAAGTAACAGATTTGATTAACTTGCCGTAATACCAGTCAGAATCAGATTCTGTTGATGATTTATCCTGTGCAGAAACAAAGGAAGGTGCGCATGCTAAAAAAGCAGCACATAAAACAAACGCAAATTTTAGGCGTCGAAAGGACATAATTACTCCTGGGCATTGATAAAAATTTTTAATTTACCATGCATTCAATTTCAGAAAGAATGTTTCCATGATAGTGTTATAGAGGTTGAAGGCATCCACAAACTTTTTTGAATTGCTTCCAAATCCGGTGCAACACCGAGACGAATATTAACATAAGGCGAAGCCATTTCAAGACCAAATTCCGGCTGGAATACCAGTCCGCTGACTGAAGTGTCATCTCCAAGTTTTGTTTCGTCGTAAGTCCAGTGCATCAGCGCATCAACATACATTGCACTACCAAAGTACTTACCTACATAAACAGCCGAGTTGTCAAAAAAGTTACCAACTGTAAGCTGATTATTAGTCGAATTTTTATCAAAACTCTGCTTAACGGCATTCTGAAGAATATTCGTTCTAATTGAAAATATATCAAAATTCGTCAGTTCACGCAACGCATTTTCTAATCCGCGCATAACCGTTGCCTGAACAAGATAATCTCCGCCTGCCATCGCAAGGATAGCAGCATTTTCTGAATCGGCAGACACTACCTGCCCCAGAAGTTCATAAATTTCTTTTTCGCTCTTTGCAGGAGTTGCAGTAAATCTCGGGTTGAACTGACTGATTGTCTGATTGATTGCACTCAGTGTAATTGTAACCTGGTTGCCCGCATCATCGCGCTCGCGTGTTTCGGCACGTACCGTAAGGCGCGGGTCAAAGTTGTCCTGAGTCTCGTTGAACACCATCATACCTTCTTTCATGTAGAAGTTTCGGTTCAACCATACGATTTCTCCTCCGCGCAGACTGATGTCGCCCTTAAAGGCAATGCTTTCTGTCTTTGTATCAAGAGAAAGCTTTAAATCCGTATCAGGAACAACTACCCCGCGCAGCAGCGGATTGAACAGAACCTGAACGCGGTTTCCGACATGAAGGTCAAGATCAACAAGATATTCCATTGAATCGATATTATCTGTCTCTTCTGCCTGAATTGAGTTATCAACGACAAATTCAATATCTGCCTTTTGTCCGCGGATCTCTCCGGTTATACTTGCAGTTCCAGAAACAAGATTAATATTCAGGCCAAATCCTGCGTTGCCTTTATAATGTACGAACGGAAACTGCATATCGACCGGCACGTACTGGTTTTTGTCAGTTACTACGCTTACGTCGAGTGTGTCGATTCCCCAGCGGTCAAAAACGATATTAAGTCCCACATCGACCGGGTTTTTATCAAGGGTGAATTTTGTCGGTTTTACGGTAAACTGGTTCTGGCCTGCCACGGCAAAAACCCTGTCACTTCTGAAAAGTCTTTTTGAAACATACGGAACATAGAATTCAGGTTTGGTGACGGTAACAGCGCCTGTAAATTCAGGATCGGATGTAATGCCTGTAATTTTAACGGCTCCGTTCAATGTACCTTCGATAAATGTCACGTACGGAATCTGGATTGCGCTTGAGAACTTTTTGAGGTTTGCATTGATTCCGGTTACGTTTATGTCCAGGTTGTTGTTTGCAATCATTCCGTTCACTACAAAGTCGATTACAGAAGACTGTGAAGATTTGGCGCTGATTATGCCCCCGTCCAGAATATTTGCGTTAAAGCCGAGCGGTCCGTCACAGACTATATCCGTCTGGCCCGGCGTTTTGGTTGCCACAAGATTGAATTTCTGGTCTGTCGGAAAGAATGTTCCGCTCATTTTGTCTGAAGAAGCGCTGATTACAAATGTATCAAGTTTTTTTAGGGAAGAAATGCCTCCGATACTTGCCTTTAACGGAATGTTAAAGCCGTATTCAATCAGTTCACCGGATAAATCGCCTTCAAGAGAGCCTTCAAGAGACCTGGTGTCAAAGTTTACAACAACATCTTTTGCACTGAACTTGCCCCATTTAAGATTAATGTCGCTGGCGTTAAGTCCTGAGTCATCGTAAACGATTCCACCGTAAAAAACTGCAGGATAGCCGCCAAAGTTTACGGAAGACTTTCCTACGGTCAAAGTGATAAACGGATTGCTCAAAGTTCCAGAGGCAGAAAATTCTCCGTTCAAACTGTTGTCTGCATTCTGGTCGCTCATAAAGTGCCCAGTGTTAAAGGCCTTTACACTGCCCTCTGACGACAGGTAAAAGTCATTTTTAACCGCCTCGAGAGAAAACGGCAGGGACTGTGGATTTTTAAAGCTTGCGTTTAAAACGATTGTTTCTTTTCCGAGAATGCTCTTTGCGTTGAGGTCAAAAATAATGGAATCAAAGATTCCGTCGTTGAGATTCCACAAAAGATCTGCCTTTCCATCGAGTGCAGACACAGTGTCAGAATAAACAAGATTGTCAAAAACAAAGCCGTAACGGTTTGCGCGGCCGGAAAAGGCAAGATGCGGCTTAAACGGAATAAGTCCGGAAGGCTCGTCAACTTCAAAATCGCCGATTTCAAGAGAAATGCCGTCTTCTTTATTAAATGCAAAAGTTGTGGCAGTAGAAAATGCAAAAATCGACCTGCCTGCAGAAAAAGGCAGCGAAGCAAACTGTACGGATCCCGTAATTGAATCATTGAACTGCACGGTTGCGTCAAAATTATAATCGCCGCTCACGCTCAGCCAGTTTGAACCGTACGAGCCGTTCAGGCGGTATGGCAGGGAGTTGACTGTGATGTCTGAGAAAAAGTTAAAGTTATTAAAGCCGTCAGAAAAATCAATTCCGGCGCTTGCATGTGCCGTATGGGCACCAAACTGAATGTCCAGGTTTGAAAGGCTGGCAGTCTGATTTGAACCGTCGGCCGAAAAAGAAATGAGCTGTCGTTCCTGCTTTGTGTTGGCAAAGAGGAAGAACGGAGCGTTAAAGCTGAAGCTGTTAAAATCAGAAGTAAAATAAATTTCGTTGGAAAAAATGTATGAACTTAAGGATGATGCACTGTTTTTGAGTGTTGAACTTAAACCGCCCTGCATAAAAAAAGCTGACGACAAAACGACGCTGTCCAGGAAGATGTCGTTCATCGATGCAGAAATCTGAACCGATTTGTTTTTTCCTGCAAGATAACTTCCGTCAATTTTTACGTGTCCGCTCTTTTCATAGTCTGAGTGGGAGTAATCGTCAAATTCAAAACTAAAATCCACGGAATTTGTCGACGGTAAAACAGTAAGTGCAATCGCAGTCAGACTTCTGTCATCCATAAAAAGCTGTGGAGCAAAGCACATAAAGCCTTTTTTGAGAGGATCGATATAAACTTCTGTCTGAAGCACGCCGCCGTTTAAAAGTTCAAGTCGCGGAAGTTCAAGAACGCCCGAAGGCTGCATGTTTTTTATGTCGTAAGACCCCGTAAACTTTGCGTCAATCTGCTTTCCTGCTGCAGAAAAGTTTCTGACAGTAACATTATTCTGGTTTCCGAGTACATCTGCCTTTACAAGGACAGGTCCCCGCAGTTTTTTATTAAATACACGGGTGTCCAGATCAAGCGCATATTCAATTGAATTGAGCGACTTTGTGTCCGGGTTGATTTTTGCTTCAAGGCCTGCACGCGCCGTAACATTTGTTCCGGCAAAATCAGATACAGCGTATGAGGAGTTTTTAACCTTTACCAGCTTGAATAAATCGAGTTTGTCGGCATTTGCGTGAGCGCTCACAATATTTGAATTAAAATCGGCTTCTGCATTTACAGAAAACGGAAGGCTTCCGCGGGCGGTTTTAAAATTCAATTTTTTTGAACCGTAGTTCAGGTGAAAGTCCGTGCGGCTCAATGTAAAGTCTGCGCGCGGGTTTTCAAAAATTCTAACAACAACAGAACTTCCGTCCCAGTTGTGAAAAACGGTTCCTGTGATTTCAAGTGCAGAAGAAACAAGGGCGCGTTTTCCGTCAGCCTTCAGAAGCTCGTTTGTGTAATCGAGGCGGCCGTTTGTTTTGATTTTGATTCCGTCTTCTTTTCTTAAACTGCGTTCAAAAAGGACAGTTTTGATTCCGGCACGAAAATCATTGATGCTGTCCGCATAATGAAGGCTCAGATTTTTTAATTCAACATCAAATGGAAGTTCAATTTCTGAAAGCGAAGTGCTGTTTTTCTGTTTTGATTTTTCCGGTTTTGAATTAATCAGATTCATCAGGGTTTCAAGGGCTTCACTGTCTTTTACCGAGTCATATTCAAGTGAAACACCGTCAAGTTCAACCTTTTTGATGGCAGATATTGCATTTGCGCGCAAAAAGTCCAGAATCCGGTACGAAATTGAAGCATGCTTTACTTCGAGGAAGGTCTTTGTGTTGTCAGAACTCTGCAGTAAAATTCCGCGGATGTTGATACCCGAAAAAACTGACGGAGACAGGGATTCGTAAGAAACACTCAGGCCGGTGCGTTCGTTAATCATACGGACAATGCGGTTCTGCTCGCCGTTCATGAATTTGAGCACGTTTTTATAAACCGGCTGAATAAGTGCAATCACGCCGATTACAAGAGTGAGAAAAATAATTCCTGCGATACTTGTCTTTAAAAAACGAGACTTCATGACTTTAAATTGTCTTCATTTCGTGGCAAAATGGAATTCCTAAAAAAACAACCGTAGCCAAGAGATGGATACAATTCTAGTTTATTATCGGAAAATATAGTAGTCAGATTGAGGGGATATAATAATATGATATTAAAAAACTTTGTAGTGTTTGAAGGCATTGACGGTGCCGGAACTTCGACCCAGTTAAAGCGGCTTTTAGCAGGAAAATACAGTGACAGACTTGAAGTTTCTGCTGAACCGACAGAAAGCGTTACAGGAAAATTTTTACGGCAGGTTTTAAGCGGTTCCGTTAAGGTTGATGCACGCACATGCGCATATCTTTTTGCCGCAGACCGCGCCGAACACTTATGGGGCTCTTCTTCATCAGACTGCTTAATCGAACAGAAATGTTCTGAAGGCAAAGTCGTTATAAGCGACAGATTTCTTTTTTCAAGCCTGGCCTATCAGGGAGTAACCTGCGGCGAAGAACTTCCCCGCATTTTGAACGGCCAGTTTCCCCTCCCCGAATTCTTATTCTTTTTTAAAATTGACCCTCAAATCAGCCTTAAGCGAATCCAGAACCGCGACGTAATCGAAATCTACGAAAAGCTGGACTTTCTCCAGGCCACAGAAAAACGTTACGAAGACATTGTCAAAGAGTATCAGGACAAAAACACCGGGATGAACATAATCATAATCGATGCCACAAAGAGCCCTGACGAAGTAGAAAAACAGATTCTCAACGTTCTTGAACCTGTCTTTTTGAGATAAAAATCTTAATCTGCAGGTCTCTTTTTCCGATAATCAGATTGTGAAAAAGAAACTTTTTTCTGCGCTTTTTGCAGCTGCATTTATTTTTATAAATACCCAGACTTCCTCTGCCTACATGGTTAAATACAAGGAAGATTATTACCGCCTTTTTCATGTTCATTACCAGCAGTATCCGGACGACGTTATGGAAAACATCTACTGGCTTGAGCAGTCAGTTAAGGCAGATTTCTGCAATCCGCTTTACGCTCCGTGCAAAATTGAAGACGAAAAAGACTGGGAAAAATACCGCTATCTCTTTATGATGCATATAAATCTTAAACTCATTGAACAGCATCTGCGCCTCGGAAGAACCTACGACAAAAAGGTGGCTCATTTTTACGACGCACCGTGGAAAGATTTATACATCGAAAACCTGAACAAGACCCTCGCCTGCTACAAGGCAGGCCTCTATTACTGGCAGGAAGCACAGCTGTGGGCAGAAAAAGCCAATGTAACGGAATTCCAGTTCCGTATTCTGACAGACGTGCAGTACTGGGAAGATGAGCGGGAAAGAATTGCGACAAAAGACCTTGATTATAAAAAAATCCTCAACCGCGAAATCAGCCGGGTTGAGGATGTAATTGCCCGATTCCAGAAGATGGATAAGGACACTTACTGATTCTGATTTGTACGCAAATCCTGGAGAACGGCCTTAACCTCATAAACGAGTGAATAAAGGTCGTTGAACAGCATCTGGTTTCGCGAAGCACAATCGGCAAACAGATTGACATTATCCTTATTCATTTCTTCGCTCTGTTTAATCTGTTCAATAATTGAATTGATTTCCTGAACGTTATGGTTAATGCTGTCTGTGATTTTCTGAACACTCGCGTCGTTTCCGGCGTTCATGTCTTTTACTTCGTTAAAGCGCTCGAGGGCGTTGTCCGTTTCTTTTGTCAAATCACTCAGGTTTTTGCTGTTGCGTTTTGTATCATCTTCAAGTTCTGTAATCGAATTATGAAGAAGATTAACGTTGTTCAAAATCTGTTCTGTAGTTTTGTGTGTGTTTTCGGAAAGCTTTTTAACTTCGTTTGCGATAATACGGAAGCCCGCACCGGCAGCTCCTGCATGTGCCGCCTCGATAGACGCGTTGAACGAAAGAAGGTTTGTCTGTTCCGAAATATTCTGGATATCACCAATCAGTTTTGTAATATCACTGATTTGTGTCGAAAGCCTCTGGAACTGGTCCATGTAAGTTTTATGTTCCTGTTCGATTTTGTCTACAGAAGAACGCAGGGCGGCAATCGCACCGTAAATGATATCGATGTGATTTGAGTTGTCAGTAGCGCGTGTGGCAATTTCTTTTGTACTCTGTTCCATCGCCTGCGATGAATCAATGAGCTTCTGAAGAGACAGCTGCTGCGCCTTGGCCTGTTCTGACTGGGCACTGCGGCTCATCAGATATTCATTCAAAAATGAAGAACCAATTGCGTCCTTTGCAAGATATTCAATAAGTGTCTGGACAGTATCAAGTCCGCTTTTTATTAATTCAATTGATTCCATAATTAGTCTCCGATTGCAAGTGCTACAAGTGTCTGGTTACAGTGAATGCGGCCAAGCTGCTCGCCGTAGCATGAAAAGCCCGCAAATGTCGGGAAGGTAGCATTGTATTTGTCGATAATTTTGCTGCTGATTCCCATGTTTGCAAATGCAACGGTACGGGTAATACAGGTCATCAAAAGAACAAATTTCGGATTAGGAACGTTTTCCTTAATCAGGCGGCATGTTTCGTCAGCTTTCTGCAAAGGGTCACCGATATGCATAAGTTCCAGGGTTGAATTAGGCACAACGCGGGCAAAAGTTGTGATTTTGCCTTCCGGAGTAAAGCCTGCAAGAGCTGCGATGTGTTCGGCACCGTTCAAAAAGCGTCCGAACGGGTTTTCAAAAGTCATTCCTTCGGCCTGGCTTTCAGAAACACCGAGTTTCTGGGCATAAGCGGCTTTTGGAGTCTTGCCGTCAAGAGAATTGATGATTCGGTTAACCGGGTCAGAAGAACCTACAAAGAAGGTTTTTCCAGTCGGGTTAAAAATATCTTCCTGACGGATATCAAACTTAGCCCGTGTTTTTACAAACATCATTGCAGCGCCGTCCTGGGTAGTTTTTCCGTTGCAGCAAACAAAAGTTTTAGCTGTGTTTCCGGTAAAACCAGCAGTTCCGCCTGCAAGTTTAAAATTGTCGTTTTTGATTATTGAATAAAAGTTTGTAAGAATAGTTTCTTCAGCATTAAAAACACCGTTGATAAAGGCGATTGCAAAGGCATCCTTATGAGAATCTTTATCGTTGCAGCGGATTCCGGCGCTGGAAAGAGCCTGTTCAATCTGAGCCTTGCACGAAACCGGATATTTGCTTCCGTTTTCTACAAGAACTGCGCTTACCCTTGTATCCGGCGAATACATAGTAGTTAAAACCACTGAGTTTTCTGTAAAGCCCTGTGGAGTAATTTCTCCTGCTGTGCTTGAACCGATAATCTGCGCCTTAGGAAATTTTTCCTTGAGCGCAACTGAAAGGCTGTCAAAATCATAATTGATGGCAGCCATAAAAAATACTGCGTTGTAAGATGATAAGTCTCTCTTTAACTTGGAACAAAGTTCCGAAACAGCTGACTGAACATCTGGGCTACGCGAAGTAACAACTTCCTGTTCCATTTTTTCCCTCTTATTCTATAATTATAACATACATTTGCCAAAAAGCCTTAAAACAGATTGAATTATCATATTTTGTTTGTATAAAAAACTGTTTTTTAGTAAAATTGGATATTATGGAGTTTGAAGAAAAAGACATCGCCTATCCGCCGGTACACCCGGGGACAGACAGAACATTTATAAGATTTTACAGCGGACAGCCGGATTTAAATTCAATTTTTTATCCTTCAGGCGCAGATAATATGCCGCAGCGCATTTTTGTTACAGACACAAACGTTGCTTCAATAAAAGAAATGCATTCATTTGTAGACTTTTTCCGTGGAAGCGACTATTCAAAACCACAGATTAAGGAAGGCTACACAGGTCGCCGAGGCAAAGACATTCTTCTGATTTTGGGCAGCGGAGAACCTTACAAGACAATCGAAAGCGTATTGAATATCTGCCGTGTTGCCGTAGAAACCAACGCAAAACGCGACACTGTCTTTATCGGAATCGGCGGAGGTGTTATCACCGACATGACAGCCTTTGCCGCATCAATTTTTAAACGAGGAGCCCGCTGCGAACTTGTTCCGACAACACTTTTGAGCATGGTAGATGCTGCAGTCGGAGGAAAAACCGGTTGTGACTTTGACAGCTACAAAAACATGATCGGCTCATTTTTCCCGGCACAGAAAATTCACATAATTCCATCATTTATACAGACACTTCCGGACCACGAATACAAGAGCGGAATGGCAGAAGTTGTTAAAACCGCAATGCTTTACTCAAAGGAACTTTTTGAAGAACTTTCAGCAAAACCGCAGATTCTCCATGACAGAAAAGATCCCCTTGTAGATAAAATGATTAAAATCTGCGTAAACGCAAAAGCCGCAGTTGTTGAGCAGGACCTGACAGAAAAAAACATCCGCATGCAGTTAAACCTCGGTCACACGTTCGGGCACGCGCTCGAAACATGTTCCGGCCTTGGAGTTGTAACTCACGGAGACGCAGTTGCCTGGGGTATGGGACGCGCCGCAGAACTTTCAAAACGTCTTGGAATCTGTACAAGCGCCTACACAGACAAAGTGTTAAAAACTCTTGCAGATTTTGGCTGGGAAACCACCCCGCTCCACTTTGCAATCAAAAATAAATATCCTGATTCAAGAGAAGCCGCAAAAATACTCTTTGACGCAATGAAAAAAGACAAAAAGAATGCGTCCGACAAAGTAAGATTTGTTTTACAGGAAGATATCGGCGAGACTGTAATCACGGAAGTTGACGGAAAAGAAGTTCTCGCAGTGCTTGAGGAATAATAATCATGGATTTTTCAAAATATTTTGACTGGGCCGCAACCACGCCGTCTGACGAAGAAATTTTACAGGACTCATTAAATGAAGCGTGTGCAAACTTTGCAAATCCATCGGCAAATCACAGCGAAGGAAAAAAAGCCCGCGATATTTTTGAAAAAGCCCGCGCAGACTGTGCAAAGGCAATCGGTGTTAAAGCAGAAGAAGTGTATTTTACATCAGGCGGCACGGAAAGCGACCAGATTCCCCTGCTTGCGCTTTTAAGCCGTGAAGCAGACTCAGAAGGCAAACGCGGAAAAATATTGATAAGTTCAATTGAACACCCTGCCATCCGCGAGCAGGCTCACGCCCTCAAAAAACTTGGTTTTACAGTTGAATCCATCAATCCCGACAGCAGCGGTTTTATTGATCCGAACTCTGTTGCCGCAAAAATTACACCGGATACAGTCTATGTAACCGTCATGGCAGTCAATAACGAAACAGGCTGTGTGCAGGATATTTATGCAATTTCTGACGCAATTACAAAGGCGAGCAGCGGAAAGCGCCGGCCGCACTTTCACGTAGACTGCGTACAGGCAGCAGGAAAAATTCCGCTGGATTTAAATTATCCGGGCATCGACAGCGCCGCCTTAAGCGCCCACAAGCTTCGCGGACCGCGCGGAACCGGCATTCTCGTTTTGCGCCGCCCGATAAAACCGTTTTTACTCGGAGGCGGACAGGAAAAATCTGTCAGAAGCGGAACCGAAAACCTGTTTGGAGCACTCGCCTTTTCAAAATGTCTTACCAGATACTTTATCAAAAAAGATGAAAACACAGCTGACGAACAGCAGAAATCTTTTGACTTTGTAACAAAATTAAATTCAATCAAGGACTGCACTTTGATTCCTGAATGCAGAAGCCAGAAAGAAAACCTTGATAAATTCAGTCCGTATGTGGTGCAGGCAGCTTTTAAAGGAATTCCTGGCAATGTGATGGTACGCGCACTGGACAGCAAAGGATTCAGTATTTCTACAGGAAGTGCGTGTTCGGCAAAAAAACAGTCACGCCCGATTCTGAGCGCAATGGGAGTACGGCCCGACCTGCAGGAAACAGCGGTAAGATTCAGTTTTGGAAGGGAAACTTCTGCCCGGGATTTAGACGCGCTTTTTAGTGCAGTACTTGAAGTGTGCAAAGATTTTTCGCTTGAAATTTAGTTCAAATACAAGTATAGTTAACTTCGCACACAAAAGTTTTTATAAAATCATATTACATTTTTAAGGAAGGATGATATGGGAATTCGCGGTGAACTTTATACAACAGAAGTAGTTTTGGAAAACCGTTCGTATTTTTTCAACGTAAAAGAAAACCGTACCGGTGATGTTTTTCTCCAGATTGTAGAGAGTAAAAAAGGCGACGGAGCAGATTTTGACCGTCACCAGATTGCAATTTTTGCAGAAGACATGCAGAAAGTTCTGGGCGGACTTGATACAGCGCTCAAATTTATCGATAAGGAACAGAAAAACCGTAAAAAGGCCCGCGCAGAAAAGAAGGCTGCAAAGGAAGCAAAATACGGAGCAGGTTCTGAAAAGCGCATCTACCGCAAAAAAGGTGATGATGACAAACGCAAACCTGACGGAATCAAACGCACAGGCAAAGTGATTCACATCAAATCAAAGCCTGCTTCAGATGACAATCAGTAACTGAACGAAAGCCGCTGGATTGGACTTGGTCCGATCTCGCGGCATATTTTTTTATGGGCCGGTGTCGGATAGCCCTTGTGTTTTGCATATCCGTACTGCGGGTAGAGTTTATCGTATTCGGTCATCATGTTGTCACGGCACACTTTTGCAAGAATGCTTGCGGCCATAACACACGGATACTTACCGTCTGCCTTTGGCTCAGCGCGTACTTCGCATGAAACAGGCGGGCATGTAGTTCCGTCGGTGATGGCTGACAAAACAATGTCTTCAGGGTTGAACTGCATTTTATTTTCTTTAAGCCAGTCCGGAAGTTTTATCATCATCATTTCATATGCATTTTTCATAGCCTGCATGCTTGCCTGAAGGATGTTGATTTTATCGATTGTTTCGTGGTCGATAATTCCGATTCCCCAGCAGGCCTTTTCTTTAATTATTTTTTCTGCTGCGATCCGTTTTTTTTCCGAAAGTTTTTTTGAATCGTTTAAAATTTCTACAGGAAAGTTTTCAGGCAGAATTACACAGCCTGCAACGACAGGGCCTGCAAGAGGTCCGCGCCCTGCTTCATCAAGTCCGCAAATCAAGTTCATTAAAAGCCCGTGCTGGAATTATTTTTATCTTCCAGAATCAAAGTGTCTCTGTCAGACCAGACCGGCACTACTCCGCGCACTTTCTTTTCAAAGGTTCCCGTCATTTCGTTGTCAGTCATGCGTGAGTTTGTACCTGACAGTTCAGCGATACGGCCAAGATGAGCCGTTACTCTGAGGCTGGATGATCGGCATTCAAACAAACCGCCGTTTACACTGAAGTTTACGGCTGTCTGAGCCACGCAGGAAACACGTCCGTTTTTACAGAATACTTTTGAATCCTGGCCGCTTACCGCACAAATGTATGAATCAGCCTGTCCGGTAAGTCCGGTCGAATTGAGTTCAATTACAGAATTGAGTGCCGAAAAGGCAGTTCCGGATTCATCAAAGAGAGAAATAATTTCGCAGTCGTAAAAACTTGCAGTTGCGTTTTCCAGAGTGACCATCTTTGTATTTGAATTAAACGCCTGGCTTCTTTCTTTTTGAATTATCAAATTGTGCGCTTCAAGGCTTGCGCCGCGGAGCAGAATGCTTCCCTGAGGCGGAATTATAATTTTGCTTTCAGCGACTGCCGTAAAAGCACAGTTGGAATTGATCAAAATCTCCTTTGCAGGAAGGATAAATTCACCCTTTACAAAAAAGTGTGCAAAGCGTCCCTGGTTGATAATTCCGACAGCCTGCTCAAAAGAATTGAACGGATTTTTGCGGCTTCCGTCAGGTGACACAGAAGTTGAACTTGAATCCAGGTAATAATTAAATTCATCAATGATAACGCGGTACTCGCTCATAAGGCTTGTATTGCCGGCATTGTCTTTTGCAAAAGCCTTTACCTTATAAAAAACAGGAGTTTCGCTGCTGCTCAAAAGTGTGATTGTATCAGTGTACGGAACAAAACTTCCGGTCTGAACCTTGTCCAGTTCCGGGGAGCGTACTTCAAAGTCAGTGTCGCTTATTTTTAGCGGAGCGCTGATTGAATAAGAAATCTGAGTGTCGCGCTCGCTGTTAATCTGGAGATCAACCTTGCCGCGTGAGTAAAATCCCCTGTTGGACGGATTGAACTTCGGAGGAAGAGGCGGCTGTCTGTCTACATCGTAGTAAGCGCGCTTTAAGCCCTGGCTAACCCCGTCACAGAAAAGTTCAAATACTGCTTCTCCACGGATATTGTCACCTTCAAAAGTGTCAAAAACTGCACTTGAAAGAAGTCCCTTATTTGTTGAATTTGTACCGGCCGCATTTGAAGACACTACGCTCATTCTGTAGCGTACGTCACCGTCAATCCGGAAAGTTGCGGCGCCGCGGCTGTTTTTTGAAGAAACAAGTTTAGGTTCAACCGGCAGAACAAAGTTGTGAACCGGATTTCCCTTTTCGTAGGCTACTGACTGCCATGAAATCTTGTGTTTTACGGAACGGTCCAGCGTTACAGGCACTTTTGAAGCCGACCATTCACCGCCGTCAATTGAATAAATTAATTTTTCACCTTCAAAAATAAATGTGTTCCAGTCCTGGATTTTAAATGGAACTGACTGTTTTGACAGGACTCCGACAGCCCCGCCCGGAACAAAGATTACAAAGCGCCAGAGGTTGTTTCCTTCGGCAACACTGCAGCTTACAAAACGCGATAAAACGTTTGCGCTGTCCATTGTAAGTGTTTTGCCCTGCAGCTGCGGTTTTTCGCCGTCACCGAGGAAGTACGAAAACGAATTTGGAATTTTTAAGGGATTGTCTTCGGTGTAAGTAAAAATTCCTTTATTGGCTACATTTTTGATAAAATAACTTTCTGCGGAGTCTTCGTTGTAAGGATTGTTTTCCTGAACGTTAAAAATAACTTCCGCTTCTTCCGAGTGGTTTTCGCCAAAAACGACAGCGATTCTGACAGTTACCCGGCCGATTGCGTCAATTAAAATCGGGCCGTCGTATGCAAACCCCGAAGTTAAAGGATCACTTCCTGTAAATGAATAAAAACACTCTGCCCCGTCGCTTGTATCAAGTACGAGGGTCTGTTTATTGGAAAAGTTTCCTGCCACCGGAGAAATGATTCTCTGGGCAAAAACTGCAGAGGTTAAAAAGGAAGCTAAAACAGCAATCAGTAACTTTTTTATCATAAAAATCTCTCTGTTATTCCTTACTTAAAGAACGGTCCCAGAATGTCGCGGAGTTCTCCGTCCTGTTTGTAATAGTATTCTTCGAGTTCTTCTTTTTTTAAACCGACAAGTTCGTGGCTCATGTAATGAATCCATCTGTCTTCTTCCGGTTTTGTAATATCAAATTTACGGCACCAGTAGTCAGGTTTGATTGGAAGAGTTTTTCTGAATGTAAAATTCTTAAAGTCATGAACTACAACCTTGATGTCAGAGCGCGGAATTCCTTTCTGGAGAAGAACTTCTACGAGGTAGTTCAAAGTGCGGCCTGAGTCATAAATATCGTCTACGAGGAGGATTTTGTCACCCGGACGCAGATACTCAGGGCTGTATGTCCAGCCGTCAATTCTGATGGCATCATGCTGCTGAACGTCAGTATAAGAGCGGGCAACAACTGCCGCATACAAAACAGGTTTTTTGTCCTTGAGGGCAAGTTTAAAATACTCGCTGATAACATTTGACATGTAGGCTCCGCCGCGAAGCGAAGAATAAATGATGTCAGGAACAAATCCATCCTGCAAAATTTTGTGTCCAAGTTTAATTGCATCGTTACGAACCTGATCGTATGGTAAGAATTCTTTAATCATATTGTTGTCCTTATTTCTATTATTTTACCGCACAATGCGCATTTTTACAACAAAATGAGGACTAAAGGTTTTGTAAAACAGCCTTTTCAAGCGCGTCCACATTCTTGAATTCAGCGGTATTTGAATTCACTTTTTCTTCAAGCGGAGAGCCGGAAAGAACTTTTACCTTATCGCAAAGAAGAGAAATTTCCCTGATATTGTGGCTTACAAAAATGACGGTTTTGGGGTCGTCTTTAAGAAGGCTTTTTAATAATTGAATTAAATTTATTTTTGAAGGTAAATCCAGCGAATTAAAAGGCTCGTCCATCAGCAGAATGTTACAGCCGTATGCAAAGGAGCGGGCAAGGCAAACCCTCTGCTTTTGTCCGCCGCTCAGGTTTTTGACAGGGCTTTGAGCTTTTTCTGATAAACCGCATTTATTTATAAAATTACCGGCGCGATTTTTCGCAGTCACTTCGTCAAATTTGTTTACCAGGGGAATCATTACGTTTTGAAGCACAGTCATGTTTTCAAGAAGCCTTCCGTCCTGGAAGATATATGCAATCTCAGGCTGTCTGTCAAATTCAACTTTTCCGCTGATTCTGCCGTCAGCTTTTAAAATTGAACTTATATAATCAAGCAGTGAAGTTTTACCGGTTCCGCTGGAAGCAATCAGAGCCGTAACAGAAGCACTTTCAAATTGAGTTTCAAAATTACGGTACAAAACCTTTCCGCCGCGTTCCATAAAAAGATTTTTGACAGTTATCGAAGGACACTCAACTGCAGGAGTTTCTCTTTGTTGAATTGATTTTTTGCCAGGTCCCCGGATTTGAGCAGATGAAAAATGAATATGAGAAAGCACAAAAGCAAGAAGGCGTTCAAAAATAAAACTCAAAACAACAATGCAGGCAGTCAAAGCCATAACGCGCTGGGTTTCAAGGTGAATGCGGGCACTCTGAAGCAGGGTTCCAAGGCCTTGGCGCGGAAAAACGAGCACTTCGCCCGCAGCAACCACCTTCCAGCACATTCCAAAAGAAGAAATCAGGCTTCCGGTAAAAAACGGGCGGAGGCTGTCAAAATAGATGTATAAAAGTTTCTGTTTTTTAGAAAAGCCGTAAACCCGGGCCATGTCTAAAAGTTTTGGACTTGTGTTCAAAATCCCCTGACTCACGGCGCTTATGATTACAGGAACTGCCATCAAAAATGCAGCAAAGACCGGAATCGTAGTTGTGCGGAACCAGAAAACCGCAATCAAAATCAGGGAAACAACCGGCGTTGAGCGGATAAAGGAAATTGGAAAATTCAACAGCTGTTGAATTTCAGGTGAAAGTCCGCACAAAACACCTAATACAAGACCGGCAGCAGCAGACAGAAAAAAGGCCGCAAGAACACGGCAAAAACTTGCGCCGACAGCCAGATAAAAAGCTTTGTCCGTAAAAAGAGAGGCAAAACTTTTTGCCACAGTAAAAAAGTCCGGCAGGATAAGTTCACTGTTTACGAGGGAACTTAATGCCTGCCAGATAAAAAGAATTATGAGCAGAGAAAGAATAAAAATTACTGCGGGTTTAATTCGTTTTAAATCCAATTAACGCGAGTAATAAAATTCATCAGATGGTAATTTACCGCCGATTGCCTGAGCTGCAAAAGAAAGGTAAATATTCAAAAAGTCTTCGATTGACTGACGTTCACCTGCAATTTCCTGGCAAACGAATGCACAGTTTGGAATTGCTTTTGCGGCGATTGGAGCCATAAGACCGAGAGTGTTTTTCTGAACGAGAACACCTGCCTTGTTCGGATTTTTGTTTGTCCATTCAACAGCCTGTGCGTAAGCGTCGATGTAAGCGTTTACGATTTCCTTGTTTTCTGAAGCAAATTTTGTGTTTGCAACAAGAAGGGAAAGCGGATAATTTTTTCCGTTGTTGAATTTGCCGTATTCATCCGAAAGGTTGAGGGCGCGTTTTACAGAGGCGGTTTTAGAAGTTGCAACAGTTGCAAAAGGCTCCGGAACAACAGCGTACAGGAACTTGCCCGAAATTACGGCAGCTGCTAATTCAGCATTCGGAGTTGAATAATCAAGCTTTACACTGTCAGCATCTTCGCCAATGTTCAGATTGTTTTTACCGAGAATGTACTGGAAGATATAGTCAGGAGTTGCACCCTGCCCTGCCACAGCAACAGTCTTTCCTTTAAGGTCAGCAAGTGATTTATAGTTTGAATCAGTTGTAATCAGGTAAACATTTCCGTAACCGATAACAGCAAGTGCAGTTACAGCCCGGCTTGAATTGAATGCTTTTGCGGCAACGTTTACAGGCAGTACACCAATCTGAACTTCGCCCTTCAAAAGCTTTGGAAGTTCAAGGTTTGCACCGTTCAAAACTTCAATCTCAAGGTCAGCGCCACCGAGGTCAGGCTTGTTTTCAAAAAAGTATGCGCTTGGAATACCTGTTGGTCCGTTAAGAACGGCAGAATGAACAACGAGCGCTTCTTTTACAGCCTCTTCTGCAGGAGCCGCTTCCTGAACTTCTGCTGTTTCCTGTGCAGGAACTTCAGCAGCCTTGTCTTTTTTACCGCCTGCAAAAGCAAGAGGCAAAACCATCAAAACAAAAAATATAGAAATAATTGATTTTCTCATAGTAAGTTCAGAATAAACCTTTTTAAGAATATAGGCAAATAAAAAACAAAATGTAATTTTTTTTAACTTTTTTTCTTCATTCTTTGCCGGTTTTTGAATTTCAGTGTCTATATATATGATGGAGAGTTTTGTCTGCTCTCGTGAAAAAGAAATTAAATGGAGAAAACTATGAGTGACTACAAATCAACTTACTCGGACCGCTGGGAAAACCTTACCCTGGCAAACAACTTTTTATTCTGCAAAATCATGGAATCAAATCCTGACCTTTGCAAGCAGCTTTTGGAACTTTTGCTGCACATTAAAATTGACCATCTTGAAAAGCCCGCCGCAGAAAGAACCATGCAGGCGTCTATTTCTTCAAAATCCGTAAGGTTTGACGTTTATACAAAAGACGACAATCGGATTTTTGACATAGAAATGCAGACTGTAAATAAATCCAATCTTCCCAAGAGGGCGCGGTATTACCAGTCAATAATAGATGTGAGTAATTTAAACGCCGGAATGAACTACACGGAACTTAAAGACACTTACATAATCTTTATCTGTCTGAACGACCTTTTTGGAAGGGGGCTTCCGGTCTACAGTTTCGAAAATAACTGTAAGGAAGACAGAACAGTAAATCTTGATGACGGTACGTATAAAATCTTTTTTAATTCTTCTGCCTGTGATAAAATAGAATCAGCAGAAGAAAGAGCCTTTTTTAATTTCCTTAAAGGAAAAAGCGCAGATACAAATTTTACGAGGCGGCTTTCTGAAAAACTTCTTCTTGCTAAGAAAAACCTGGAATGGAGGAATCAGTTTATGACATTTAGAGAACAGTACTGGGAAGAACTTGAAGAAGCAAAGGCCGAAGCGAGAGTAGAGGCAAGAGCCGAAGGACT
>JAEENG010000031.1 GCA_016283615.1 Treponema sp. | reverse complement strand
CCTGAGTCTCGGCGGTATCTGTCTCGTTGCAGGTCTTGGTCCTGACAAGGATCCCCACCGCGACGGAAGCTATGAGTACTACATGAGCGAACCTGTCGTTCAGGATGATGCCAAGGGCGTTGGACCATTTATCCTCGCATACAACGAATACAAACAAATTAAAAAATAATGAAACTGCTTGTAATCAGTGATATACACGGCTGTCCGGAGCCTTTACAGAAGGTTCTGGAAACAGCCGGCAATTTTGATTCAATTATTATGTGCGGAGACTACCTTTACCACGGTCCGAGAAACGGCGTGCCGGAAGGTTATGATCCAAAAATCACATCTTCAATTCTTAACAAAATCAAAAATCAGATAATCGGCGTACGCGGCAACTGCGACAGCGAAGTTGACCAGATGATGAGCGAGTTTATGATTATGGATTCGTTTTCGAACGTGCTTACAGAAGGCAGACGCATTTTTATTCATCACGGACACCTGTATGAGCGCGATTACCTTAAAAAAATGCTTCCTCCGGGAACTTTAATTGTAAGCGGTCATACCCACGTCGCATTGATTGAAGAAGAAGACGGATTTATCTTTTTTAATCCGGGCTCGATTTCGATTCCAAAATGTGACTACGGAAAGTCTTACGGCATAATCGAATTGAACGGCTCTTTCGTAAAAATCCGGCTTCTGAGCGCGACCGACAATTCAGTTCTTCTCGAGAAGACTTACTAATTCCTATTTCAGGCCTAAAAGTTCTTTTGCACTTCCGAAGGCTGTGTTCTGCTCGAGGGAAGCACCTGCGTTCTGGAAGAGAGGCATGAGTTCGTCGGCGAGTGCCTTTTTTCTGTTGAATTCTGCTTCGTCTTTTGCCGTGTAAATCGTATTCAAGATAAAATATACGAGCGGTGTGATATTGCAGCTGTCTGTTTTTGCAGTCATCGAAGGCTTTGCAAGTGCTGCAAATTCGCTCAGGTACATTTTAAGACTTTCTGTTGAATTAAAATTTATCAGGCGGTAAATAAATGAATTCGGCACCTGTGTGGTTGTTTTATTCTTGTCCTTTGCTGTAAGTGAAAACTGTGCTTTTCCGCAGGCTTTGTCAGGATTTGCTCCTGCCTTGAGCAGGGTGCGGCACGAATTTACGTCGTTGATTTCTGCGGCAAGATGAAGGGCTGTGGTTCCCATTTTGCCTTCGCTCTGTTTTACGTATTCGTCTAAGTCTGTGGTGTTTGCGGCGATGTATTCAATTATTTTGTCGAGTGACTTTGTTTTTGAATCAATCTCTTCTTCTTCGCAGTAGTATGCGTTGAACATGATTCTTGCAAGACCTGACTTTCCGTAGGTCTGCTTCATCTGGTGCAGAATCGTAAAGTAACTTTCATTCTGTTTGATTTTTGGAAGCTGAGAAAAGTCCAGGCTTTCCATGAGCTGGTTTGTGCGGAATAAAACCATGTCATCTTCAAACTTCTGGCTGCCGCCCGAAAGCGTTCCCTTAAACTGAATTGCATAATAAAGGGCATTGACACCTTCAAAAAGAACCTTGTCAAAAGTGATTCCTTCCGACAGTTTTTTGAATTTGTTAAAGTCTGCCTGAGTGAGGGCGAGCAGGAGTTTATCCCTGATCTCCTTTTTATAGTCTTTGACTGCGTTTTCTTTTGCTTTTGCGGCGTCAACAAACATATTCGGCGCAAACTGAACCCAGAACTGTTCTTTTGGGTTAAAGCTTTCAAAGAATTTGTCGTCGAGGCGGGCAAAAAGTTTTTCGTTTGAACCCCATTCCCAGAACTGTACCGCTTCCTTTTTTTTGCCATAGTACATAAAAAGGGCAAAACCCTGCTGGATAAAAGACGGGGTGTATTCGTCAGCGGATTGAATTTTATCAAGGGCTTTCAGGTACAAGTCCTGAGCTTCCTTTTCTTTTCCTTCGGCAAGGGCGGCAAAACCTTTGAACCAGCTGATAAAAAATTCACTCTTGGCCGGAACAATATCCTTTATCTGCTCGTAATATTTTTCCATGTCCTCAGTTTTGTACAGATAATCTTTTACGATTGATTCGTAGATAAAAACGAGGGTCTGTTCCTTTGCCAGAGTGTATTCAAGTGTGTCTTTAATATCAGTGGTTTCTTTTTTTGCCGCCATGTCGTATTCCTTATTTTGTTAATTCTTTAGCGCGTTCGAGAGCCTGGTCAATGTGATCAAATATGTTTTCGCGTCCGATTACATCTGCCATTCCTGTCTTTTCAAGAAGCATGTATGGCTGGGTGTGGATTCCGGAAATTACGATGGTAACCTTGAGTCTGTCGCAGACAGCCTTTGCCTGTTCCAGAGCACGGATTCCTCCGGCGTCGAGGTAGAGAGTGTGGCGCATGCGCAGAATCAAAACCTTGTATTTTAAACCGGCCTGTTCAACTGCAACTTCAAATTTGCGTACAGTTCCAAAGAAAAGCGGACCGTCAATTTCGTATACCATTACATTCTGCGGAACTTCGAGTGCCTTTTCGTCAACATCGTTGTTTGTAATGATTCCGCCGATCTGTGTTTCGCGGGCCGACTGAACTTCGCTCAGGTCGATCATTTTTTTGATAAAGAAGAATGCGGCAAGTCCGAGGCCTACTTCAATTGCAACAGTAAGGTCAACAAATACTGTGATTAAGAAAGTTGTTAAAAAAACTGCCGTGTCCGACTTCTGGCCTTTTACAAGGGATTTGATTGCCTTGAATCCTGCCATGTTCCATGCAACGTTGATTAAAACTGCTGCAAGTGCTGCCATGGGAATATATGCTGCGTACTTTCCAAAGAAAAGAAGAATTAAAAGTAGTGTGATTGCGTGGATAATACCTGCAACCGGTGTCTGACCGCCGTTTTTGATGTTTGTTGCGGTACGTGCGATTGCGCCTGTTGCCGGGATTCCGCCAAAAAGCGGAGAAGCGATATTTGCGATTCCCTGTGCGATTAATTCGGTATTTGAATCGTGTTTTGAACCTGTCATACCGTCAGCTACTACGGCAGAAAGCAGGGATTCAACTGCGGCAAGGACTGCAATTGATACTGCCGTCGGAAAAAGATTTCTGATTGCAGAAATTGAAATTTCTGGGAATTTTGGAAGAGGCAGTGTGGATGGAATTACAAAGTGCTCGCGTCCGTCTGCAAAAAATCCGATTGTGTCAGTTTTTAATCCAAAGAATTTGTCGAGGAGAATTGAAGCAACAGTTGCCAGAATCAAAACAACAAAGCTTCCAGGAATTTTCTTCGAAAACTTTGCCCAGATAAAAATGAATGCAAGGCAGACAGCAGCCATTATTGTTGAATAAACGCTGACTGTTCCAAAACTTTTTGCGTACATGATGATTTTTGGCAAAAAGTCACCTGGCATTTTTGAATATGTTTCGCCGAGGATTGTAACCGGAACAGAAAAGTCAGGAGAGAGTCCGAAAAAGTCTCCGATTTGTCCTGCAGCGATTGTAACTGCAATACCTGCGGTAAAGCCTGTTACGATTGTATACGGAATGAATTTTACAAGACCGCCCATTTTAAAGGCGCCGAGCAGAATCAGAAGAATACCTGCCATGATTGTTGCGACTGCCAGTCCTGAAAGTCCGTGCTGGGCAACAACTCCATAAACGATTACGGCAAAGGCACCTGTCGGTCCGCCAATCTGTACGGTTGAGCCGCCAAAAGCCGAAATACAAAAGCCTGCGATGATTGCTGTAAAAAGACCTGCTGCCGGGTTAACGCCCGAAGCAATTGCAAAAGCGATCGCAAGAGGAAGGGCAACGATGCCGACGATGATTCCTGCGATTAAGTCGGAAACAAATGTTTTTCCGTTGTAATTCTTAAGTGAATTAATCAATTGAGGTTTGAACATAATAGAAAATTATGTCGTTTTTTAGCGTCTTGTGCAAGGAATCGGGATAAAATCAGGTTCAATTTGCGGTTCGGATCAGATCCTGTTATATAAATACAGGAAATATGTTATAATCTTAAAATATGAAATTGCAGAATGTAGTTTTGGCAGCGTCGGCGGTGCTTTTTTGTGCCGGCTGCAAAAAGTATCCGGAAATGTCGCTGGAAGAAATAGAAGCGTATAAGGCATCGGCTTCAAATACTCTTGTAGAAAAGACTGTTTCAAAACCGTTCAAAGATGAAGGCTGGGTTGCAGGAAAGAGCGGCGGAGTCTGGCAGGATACAATCAGCAGTGACCCTAAAAGCTTTAACCTTTTAATTGCAGAACGCGACGGCGAAACTACAGGCATTTTAAGCCCTCTCGTTGAATATCTGGTTGAATACAATACAGTTAAAAAACGCTGGACTGCACGCTGCGCAGATTATAAAATCGTCAACAATAAAGACGGTTCCATGGATTTAACCTACACCCTGCGCGACGACCTGTACTGGTCATTCTATAAAAATTCAAAACCGCGCGTTAAAGTTACCAGCGACGACGTTGTCTTCTGGTACAATGAGATTTTCGGTGACAGGGAAATGGAATCTTCTGCCTACAACAGTCAGTTTGTGGATTTACCCGACGGAAGCGAAGGCAGAATCACGATTCAAAAAGTTGACGACAGAAGTTTTACATTCCACTTTCCGCGTCCTGAAGCAGATCCTCTCCTTTCGACCAACATGAGTTTTGGTCCTGCATTTTTGTATAAGAGTGCAAAAGACAAGGGAGGAGCAAAGGCTGTAAAGGATTTGTTTACGGTTGCATCCGACCCCAGAGAACTTCCCAGCATGGGGCCTTATTTTATAAGTGAATACACACCGGGCCAGCGCATAATCTACGAAAGAAACGAAGATTACTGGGATAAGGATAAAAACGGCGAGAGCATTTATTATCCTCAGAAAAAAGTGATGAGCATCGTTAGTGATGTAAACACAAAACTTTTATTGTTCAAGCAGGGAAAACTCGAAGACTACGGTCCGCTTCCCGAGCAGCTTGACGACATTGTCCAAGGCGCAAATAACAACGGCACGGACGGATATACCGTATTCAACAGTGCAGGGGGCATGAGCGCTCCTTTCTGGACCTTTAACCAGAATCCGAAAAACAAGGACAAAAACTGGTATAAATGGTTTACGATAAAAGAATTCCGGCAGGCAATGAGCTGCCTTTTAAATCGTGAGCGTATTATCAACCAGACATATCGCGGACTTGCCGAGCCAAAATACGGCTTTTTTCCGGAAGCAAATGCCTTTTACAACGAAGAAATCCTGCTTGAATACCGGTTCAGTCATGCTCAGGCAGACGCACTGCTGAAAAGCGCAGGTTTTGAAAGAAAAGATGACGGCTTTTTATACGACTGTGACGGCAACAAGGTTGAATTCAACCTGGAAATCACAAGTTCAAGTCCCGTGTACAGTGACATTGCCCAGATTATTGCCGACGAATGCAAAAAGGCGGGAATCACCGTTAATGTAAGGCAGACTGACTTTCAGAAACTTGTAGAAGAACTGACTGCAACCTTTGACTGGCAGTCCCTTATGATTGGTTTGAGCGGCGGTGCAATCTTTCCTACACAGGGAAGCAATGTCTGGCTCAGCAGCGGAAACCTTCACATGTGGCATCCTCTTCAGGAAAAGCCTGCTACTGAGTGGGAAGAACGCGTAGATTATCTTTACAATCAGGGACGTTCAATAAGTGATGTAGAAAAGGCACGCCCTTACTGGGAAGAATATCAGAGAATCATTCTGGAAAACTGTCCTGTCATTTATCTCGTGCGCAGCAGAAGTTTTTATGCTATAAATAACAGGTGGGACTTATCAAATGTCTATTTTGACAATATGGTTGGCAACGAAACAACACATGTTTTTCTTAAAGAGTAAATAAAACGGACTTTCTAAAAGTTTGGGAATGGGAGTATAATTAATTATGTTTAAAACAATCATTGCAGTTATCAAAATGGTAGTCTTTATGATCGGCTACCAGAGCAAAAAACGGCGTGCATTAAAATACGATAAAGAGGGCAATATTGCAGAACGCGATAAAATTGTCCAGGAATGTGTTCCGATGTGGGCACGCCGTGTAGTAGAAATCTGCGGTTCAACAGTTGAAGTTGAAGGAGTTGAAAAACTCCCGAAAGACCAGGCCTGCGTATTTATCGGTAACCACCAGGGCTATATGGACATTCCCGTGATGTTCGGTTTTATTCCAAAGGCAATGACCTTCGTTGCAAAGGCAGAACTTGGCAAGGTTCCTCTGATTTCGCCATGGATGAGACTTTTACAGTGTACTTTTATTGTACGCGACAGTCCGCGTAAATCAGTAGAAGCTATCCACGCTGCAGCGGAAGGCGTTAAAAAAGGCTATTCACAGGTAATTTTTCCGGAAGGACACCGTTCCAAAGGAAAACGCCACCTTGGATTCAAAGCCGGAAGTTTTAAACTCGCATTTTTGTCAGAGTCGCCGATTGTTCCAATCACAATTGACGGTACATATAAAATCCTTGAAGAAAAGGGAAAACTCAATCCGTCTCATGTAAAAATTACAATTCATGATCCGATTCCGACAAAGGGACTTACCCGCGAGGAGCAGGGCATGATTCCTGCAAAAGTTCAGGAGATTGTAATGGCACCGCTTGATCAAAGCATGAGGCCTCTTGCTCTTGAATACGATAAGAATTCAACAAAAAAATGATAAAAGATATTGTTGCGTCAATTATTGCGCCCTGGAAACTTTTCAGACAAAAATGTCCTCTTACATCGTTTATCGTAAGCCGTCTTGTAACGATGGTTTTTATCCTCTTTCTTCTCGGCTGGGCACTTTTTGGCCTGATGGCACTTGCTCCGGGCGACATCGTAGACCAGATGATGCAGCAGCAGCTTTTGAGCCAGACTGATTCAAAAGGACCTGTCGGAAGCAATGACAATGCCTTTACGGCGGAACAGCTTCAGAAAACCAGGGAAGAACTTGGACTCGACAAGTCGTTTACTGTTCAGTACTTTAAGTGGCTTGAACGCATTTTTGTTGACCACGATCTGGGAACAAGTTTAATCAGCCGCGCTCCGGTAAGTTTTCTGATAAAGAGCAGGATTGTAAACTCGCTCATATTGAATTTAATTTCACTCGTTTTTATTACGATTATTTCCTTTATTCTGGGCGTTTATTTTTCGAGCAAGGCGGGAACCAGCACAGATATTGCGGTAACATTTTTTGCCCTGTTCTTCCACGCCTTTCCGGGCATTCTGCTTTTGATCCTGCTCCAGCTCTTTGCATCAGTTACGGGCTGGTTTCCGGTAACAGGTTATCCGGATTTTCCGTTTTCTTCTTCTCCGGTAAAATTTACATTCAGTTACGGCTATCACGTATTTTTGCCCCTGCTCGCATCGTTTTTAGGCGGCATCGGCGGAACCATGCGCATGATCCGTTCAACAATGCTTGACCAGATGGGCATGCCTTACATTATGGCACTTCGTGCCCGCGGAATCAGCGAAAAGCGCGTTTACCTGAATCACGCATTCAGAAACACATTAAACCCGTATATCACCGGCAGCGCAAACCTCCTTGCAAGTCTGTTTTCAGGTTCACTTATTCTTGAAATTATTTTTTCCTACCCGGGAATCGGGCGCCTTATGTACGAAGCGGTTTTGCAGCAGGATGTAAACCTTGTTCTTGCAAATTCAATGTTTATCGGCACTCTTGTTCTTGCCGGCATGGTAATCAGCGACATTCTGCTTGCCCTCGTTGACCCGCGCATCCGATACGGAAAGGAGGACTAGAATGAAGCAGCTGTTTGAATACATTAAAAGCCGTCCTCTTGCCCGCGTCTCGGTAATTTTTTTGTGCATACTATATTTATTCATGATTTGTGCCGAATTCATTGCGCCGTATTCTGCCACACAATCTTTTGAAGAAGGAAGCTTTCATCCCTGCAATCTTGAACTTACTTCCCACGGGCTTGTTGCCCGCGAATACCGCGTTCTTAACCGTACTTCCTTTTCGTATGCAAAGGTAAAAGGTCTTTATCACAAAGTCGGCTTTTTTGTAAAAGGCAGCGAATATAAAATCTTTGGCTTTATTCCGTGCTCAAGACATTTGTTCGGTGTAAAACCTTCTAAAAACGGTGCGGCCTATCCGCTTTTTATTCTTGGGGCGGATAATCTTGGCCGGGATATGTTCAGCAGGATGGTTTACGGAAGCCGGATTTCGCTCACAATCGGTTTTGTGGCAAGTTTTATAAGCCTCATTCTTGCAATGCTTTTTGGTGGTCTTGCAGGTTATTTTGGCGGTGTTACAGACTGGGCAATCATGCGCTTTTCAGAATTTTTTATGCTGATTCCGGGGCTGTATCTGATTTTGTTCCTCCGTTCGCTTTTAAATGCAAACATGGACAGCGGTCAGAGTTACATGGTAATCACGCTGATTTTAAGTCTTGTCGGCTGGCCTTCAACTGCCCGAACGCTTCGCGGTATGGTTCATTCAATCAAACGCGAAGAATTTGTCCAGAATGCACGGCTGGAAAAAATCCCGGCCATCGTAATAATTTTTAAATACATAATTCCGCAGATTTCAAGCCTTTTAATCGTAAGTACAACGCTTGCAGTTCCGGGCTTTATCATGAGCGAAACAACGCTTTCGTATCTCGGACTCGGTATCTCTGATCCGGCAGTCAGCTGGGGTTCAATGATTAACAGGGAAATTTCAACTCTTTCTAACCTTAAAAACTTTCCGTGGCTTTTGAACCCGGTCTGGCTTTTGCTTCTGGTAACACTTGCATTCAACTTTTTTGGCGACGCACTCCGTGATTTTTTTGACCCGTACCATGTGGTATTCAGGAGATTTAAAAAAAGGGCGTCGCCACTTCGTGGCCGAGCCTTGCGCACTTGCGCTGTCGCTTCATCCCTCGCGCCTTGCGGCACTCGGGACTTTGGTGCTACAGTCTCTGACGCATTTTTAAGCATACGCGATTTAAACGTAACGTTCAGCGTGCGCCGCGGCGTAAACAATGTATTTATACATTCCGTACGCGGAGTTTCGTTTGAAATGGAAAAGGGGCAGATTCTCGGCATTGTCGGCGAAAGCGGCTCGGGAAAGTCTGTCACAACAAGTTCAATTCCGGCCCTTTTGCCGTCCAACGCAGAAGTTACAGGAAGCATTATTTTTGAAGGACAAGAAATCAACGGGCTTTCCAACAGCGAACTCCGCAAAATCCGCGGCAAAAAAATCGGCATGATTTTTCAGGAATCCGGCCGTGCCTTTGACCCGCTCCAGAATATGAAAAGCGTCTTCCTCGAAACCTTCCGTAATCTTGATCCAAAAATTACTGAAGAAGAAGCCATGAAAAAGGCAGCAGACCTCCTCGAAGAAGTTGGAATCGGCGACGCACAGAACCGCTTAAAGAACTTTCCGCACCAGTTTTCGGGCGGACAGCTGCAGCGTATCGGAATCGCGCTTTCGCTTGCGCAGGGCTGTGAGCTTTTAATCGCTGATGAACCGACAACGGCCCTCGATGTAACGATTCAGGCACAGATTATTGAATTGCTCAGTGCCTTGAGAAAGAGCCGCTCACTTTCAATTATTTTTATCAGCCACAATATTGAACTTGTAGGGCGTTTTTCTGACAGGATGATTGTAATGTACGGCGGAAAAATCATGGAAAGCGGAACAAGCGAACAGATTATGAACAATCCAAAGCATCCGTATACACAGGCACTTTTGAGCGCAAGTCCTAAGTTTGGGACACATTACTCAAAAGAAAAACTATTCTCGATTCCGGGCCGTGTGACAGATCCCGCACACCCGGAACCGGGCTGTCCTTTTGCACCGCGCTGTTCATTTAAAATTGATGACTGTGACAAAAGCGGTTTTGAATGTCATAAATGCGGGGGCACAAAATGAGCGATTACATAATTCAAATCAAAAACCTTACAAAAAAGTTTTCGCTCGAAGCAGGCTTTTTTGCAAGAAAAGATAATTTTGTTTATGCGGTAAATGACGTAAGTTTTGATATTGAACGCGGAAAAACATACGGCCTTGTCGGTGAGTCAGGCTGCGGAAAGTCCACTGTTGCAAAAATCATCACCGGAATGTATAAGCCGGACGGCGGAAGTGTAACATTCCGGGCGGCAACCGAAGGTGCCGGAGACAAGGATATTTCGCGTCTTTGCAAGTATGTATTTCAGGATCCTGCACGTTCGCTCAATCCGAGAATGAATGTTTATTCAATTTTGACGGACGGTCTTCGTCACAGTAAAAAATGGCCTGGAAAAGAAAAAGCTCTTGAACTTGCCGGAGAAATAATCCAGGAAATCGGTCTTGACCGGAGCGACTTGTACCGCCGCCCGAGTGAATTCAGCGGGGGACAGAGACAGCGCATATCCATAGCCCGTGCTCTTTTGATGCAGCCTGAACTTTTGATTTGTGACGAAGTTGTGAGTGCCCTCGATGTAAGTATTCAGGGACAGATTTTAAATCTTTTGCAGGATTTGAGAAAAAAACGGAATTTAAGTTTTTTGTTTATTGCACACGATTTACGCGTCAGTTGTTATTTCTGCGATAAAATCGGCGTAATGTACCGCGGCGTCCTTGTTGAAGAAGCAGAGGCTTCTGACCTTTATAAAACTGCATGCCATCCGTATACACAGCTTTTATTTGCCGGAAGCCAGGGGCAGAGTGATAATTCAAACGGTGAAGTAAAAACCGTGCTTTCCAGATTGACCGGATGTCCTTTTGCCCACCGCTGTCCGAAAGCTGATTCAATCTGTCTGGAAAAACTTCCGGACTGGAAAGAAATTGGCGAAGGCCACAAGCTCCGCTGCCACAAAGTCTGAATGTAAAGCGGTTGACGGGGCCATCCGGGCAAAGTGTAGGGGAAAGAGGGCTTAAATGCTTTGCCCAAAAACAATAATACTGTTATAATTTAGACATGGCTAAAACACAAAAAGATCAGAATATAGATTCAACAACAGAAGCAGAGCTTGAAGCAAGCCTGCGCCAGATGTGTCAGATTATTTCCACTAATAACGATCCCCAGCTTATTTATGATTTTTTTGAATGTCTTTTTACCCCAAGCGAACGCAAGGACTTTGCAACACGCTGGCTTTTAGTAAAAGAAATTGACAGGGGAACAACCCAGAGAGAAATTGCCAAAAAATTCCGCATGAGTTTGTGCAAGATTACACGCGGTTCAAAAGAACTCAAAAAAGAAGACAGTGCCTTCCGCAAATTCCTTGAATTGAGCAAAAACCTGTAAATTCAATAAACTTCGATTTTTTATCTTCCGATAATGAACGTATAAGAATGCGCGGTTTGTCAAAAAGTAATTTCTGGCAGACCAACAACGGGAGATGTCATGAGAAAATCAAGAATTTTAATTTCAATTTTTTCTATTTTAACTTTAATTATCTGCTTTTTGTTAGTTTCATGCGGTTCAACAAAAGTAGCAAAACAGGCTCCGATCCAGCAGTTGATTCTGGAAGGCCGCTACGATGAAGCAAAGGAATTATTCAAAACCAAAACCGAAATTAATGCTCAGGACGAAGATGGCAATACGGCCCTACATATTGCCGCCCTTGTTAACGAACCTGATTTAATCAGTTTTCTTATCATAAAAGGCGCTGATACTGAAATTGCCAATAACTTTGGGGACACACCCCTTCATGTGGCTGTAAAAAACGACAATGTTGAATCGGCAAAAGTTCTTTCAATCGTTCACGGAAACATTTTTGCAAAGGACGCTGAAGGCAACACTGCACTCCAGCTAGCCCTTGCAAAAGATCCGCTCTGGTACGATGTAATGATCAGCCCGCAGACAGGCGACCTCCGCGACATCAACGGAGAATCTATCGTTCACTATTTTGTAAGAACAGGCGATGAAAAGGCTATCGAATGCTGTATCCGTCAGCAGATTCCTTTAAGTGTAAAAAATAACGCGGGCCAGACACCTGTTGCACTTTGTTTTGCCGACGCTGGGGACGCAGTAAGCATCCGCATTGCCGCTGCCCTGATTCAGGCAGGTGCCGAACCGGTACGCGGGGATTTTGCATATTTTGAAGACGCTGTACGCACTCATAATACAATGATTCGTTTTAATGACGGACAGACACCTCTCCATCTTGCCTCAATTCTTGGACACACAGGCGTTGTAAGTTACATTCTTAATGATAAAACCGTTGTACGCACATCTGATCTTTTGTCTGCACAGGATATCAGCGGTGCAACTCCACTGCACGAAGCTGTACGATACGGACAGGTTGATGTAGCAAAACTTCTGCTGGCAGGCGGTGCAAAGGTAGATGCACTGGATTCAATCGGTAAAACTCCGTTCCTTCTTATTATTCCAAAAGAAAAACAGTATGCAATGTACAACACACTTTTGCTGTACAATGCAAACGCTGCAGAAAAAGATATGTTTGGTGACACTGTTCTCCATGTTGCTACAATGGCAAAGGTTGGAACAGATGTACTCAATCTCCTGGTAAACCACGGTGCTCCTGTAAACGAACGCAACAAGCAGGGCGTAACTCCTCTTGCACTTGCGGTTGAACACAAAATTCTTGAACACGTTCAGTTTTATGCTCAGGCAGGAGCGGACATCAACGCAGAAGACATGCAGGGTAACACACCTCTCACTCGCGCTCTCGAAAGCGACAGTGACCAGATGCTCAAAACTCTCGTAACACCAAAAAATGTTCTTTCAAAAGACTCAAGCGGAAATACTCCACTGCACGTTGCAATCCTCAAGGACAGCCCTTTTGAATACATCAAATACCTTGTAGACAGCGGTGCTGATGTTAACGCACGCAACAAGAACGGAGATTCAATCCTTTATCTGGCAGTAACCAAAAATAAACGCGATGTAGGCGACCTTTTACTCAGCAAAAACGCAGACATCTTTGCAACCAACACAGAAAACAATTCACCGCTGCGTATCGCGCTGACACAGGGCGGCGAAGTTCAGGACTGGCTCATTACAAGCCAGACATTGAATACAACTGACGGAAGCGGAAACACACCTCTTCATTATGCGGCTGAATGGAAGCTCGACAACGCAATCATTGCTCTGATTCAGAAAGGTGCAAAGGTAAACGCAGTTAATTCAAACGGTGAATCTGCATTGTTCTCCGCAGTAAAGGCTGATTCACCATCAACAATCAATCTCCTCGTAGAAAACGGAATCATCACTGACAGCCGTTCAAACCTTACACGTGACCACCTCGGAAACACTCCGCTTCACTGCGCTGTACGCTGGAACGCTTTGCAGGCGGCACGTTCTGTAATTCAGCTCGGCTTTGACGTAAACGCACAGAACCTCAGCGGAAAAACTGCCCTGAGCGACACCTGCCGTTCCGGTAAAAAAGAAATGGCAATTCTTTTGATGCAGTACGGTGCAAACGTAAACGCTTCTGATGCAACAGGCCGCACCGTTTTGTGTGATGCAGTTCAGGCCGGTAACGAACAGATGACAGCACTTCTGCTTGCAAACGGTGCAAACCCGCAGATTCAGGAAATGAGCGGAAGAAACGCTTATCACGAAGCGGCACTTTCCGGCAATATAAATGTAATCAATTTGATCCGTAACGCAGGCGGAAACCCTCTGAGTCGCGACACTTACGGCGAAAGTCCATTCAGCCTCGTATTAAAATACGACGAAAAAGTTTTGCGCGCAGTTCTTGGCAACAATACAACCATCGTAGACTCTGACGGAAATACTCCGATTCATATTGCTGTTGATAAAAAGGTCAGCGAAAGCCAGCTCAAAATGCTTATCAATATGGGCTATCCTGTAAGCCAGCGCAACGGAAAGGGTATGACTCCGCTTAACAACGCTGTAAGTTCAAATCAGAAAAAACTTGCTCTTGTTCTACTTGAACGAGGTGCAGATCCGTTTATCGCAACTATCAACGGTGACAGCGCACTTACAAACGCATTCAAAAACGGCAATATCGAAATTCTGGATGCAATCGTAAAATATAATGCAACAAAGACAGACATGCAGGGAGATTCAATTCTTCATTATGCTGCACGTATCGCTTCTGAAGTTCAGGTACAGCATCTTTTGAGCCTTGGCCTTGACCGCGGTGCCAGAAACCTTTCGGGCGAAACACCTGCGCGCATGGCAGAACGCTGGAATAGACCAAAAATTGCAGAACTGTTAAAGTAAGGTAGAAGGAGACATAAAATGACACAAGCACTTACTTTGACAGAATCACAGACAAAGGCTTTTATGGTAAGAACCTATGCCTGGATGGCTTTTGCACTTTTTATCAGTGCTGCCGCTGCTTATTTTACAGCTCAGAATATGTTCGTTGCCGGAGCAGGCGGACGCATGGCATTATCTTCCTTTGGCCAGCTTTTGTTTGGCGGTAAGGGAACTGGTTTTATCGTTTTATGCGTGCTGGAAATTGCAATTGTTGTAATTCTTTCTGCAACAATCCGTAAAATCAGCGTGTGGGCCGCAACCGCATTCTTTATTCTGTATGCAGTTGTAAACGGACTTACACTTTCGAGTATTTTTGTGGTTTATAAAATCAGCTCGATTTTCAGCGCATTTTTGACGACTTCATTAACATTCCTTGCAATGTGTCTTTACGGTACAAAAACCAAAAAAGATCTGACTAAAGTAGGCCGTTACCTTGTAATGGCTTTGATGGGAATTATAATCGCTTCTGTAATTCAGTTTGTTCTCGGATGGATTACAGGTGCACCGCTTGCAATGATGGATCTGATTATCTCGGTTGCAACCGTAATCGTATTTACAGGACTTACAGCATGGGACAGCCAGAAAATTGTTCAGACTGCAGCCTATGCAAAAGATAATGACGACTACAAAAAAGTTGCAATTATCGGTGCTCTTGAACTTTACCTGGACTTTATCAACATCTTCCTTGCCCTTTTGCGCCTCTTCGGAAAAAGCAAGGATTAAGTTCTTTTTACCACGTTTTAATCAGCTACTTATAAAGTAAGAATATGGCCGGAATTTTATTGAATTCCGGCTTTTTTGTTTTTTTCCAGTCTTCTATTCTTTTTGTTACAATCATTTCGTCTGCAGTTGTGATTCCACGGGCAATGCAGAGTTTTGTCGAAGGTTTACAGGCTTTGATTATTGAATCAAACATCTTTTCGTTTCTGTACGGTGTTTCGATAAAAAGCTGTGTCTGGTCTTCTTTGTAAACTTTATTTTCGAGCGCTTTTAATTTATTCAGTCTTTCGTTTTCTTTTACAGGAAGGTAGCCGTTAAAGCAGAAATTCTGTCCGTTAAAGCCTGAGCCCATAATGGCCATTATCATTGAATTAGGTCCTACCAGTGGAACTATCTGATAACCCTTTATCTGTGCCAGTTCAACAGCGCGTGAACCCGGATCGCCAATACACGGGCAGCCCGCGTCTGAAATTACGCCCATGCTCTGTCCTTCTTTGAGCGGTTTGAGAATTCCGCTTAAATCTGCCTTTTCGTCAGTGTGTTCGCTGAGCTCGGTAAAAGTGCAGTCGTCGATTGGAAAGTTTTTGTCGAGGGAAATCAAAAAACGTACGGCGCATTTACGGCTTTCTACGATAAAGTGTCTAATCTGCATTACGATCGTACGGTTATATTCCGGGAGGACATTTTCCGGAGGAACATCTCCCATGGGGCATGGAATCAAATAAAGGGCAGTTTTCATGTATTCATTCTATCAAAAAGCCTTATTTTTGTGCTATACTGACAGTGTAGAATTCAATTCTGGAGACAATATGAAAATCTTAATCAGACCACACGATATTGGAAAGGGAAGTGCAGACTGGCTTGGAAAGACAGCAAATGAATGGGGCTTTGACGGTGTTCAGCTTGCCATTGCAAAGGCCGTTGAAGGTCAGAACGGAAATCCCGGCACTTTAACTCCACAGGTCATTTCAGAAATCAGACACGGTTTTAACGACCATAATGTAGAAATTCCTCTTCTTGGAGCTTACTTTAATCCTGTTCATTCAAATAAAGAAAAGGTTGAACTTGGAGCGGCCAAATACGCAGATCACCTTCGCCATGCAAAAGAATTCGGCGCATTCTGCGTTGCAAGCGAAACAGGCAGTTACAACGACGACAAGTGGACATACAATCCAAAAAACCAGACAGAAGAAGCCTTTAAGGAAGTTGTAAAAGTCTTTGCTCCCATGCCGAAAATTGCAGAAGAAAACGGTGTATGCATGGCTCTTGAAGGAGCCTGGGGCCACTGCATGTACTGTCCTGAGCAGTTAAAGCGTCTTGCCGACGAAATAGATCCGGGACAGAAAAATTTCCGCTTTATCGTTGATATTTACAATTACCTTTATATCGGAAACCACGAAGAGAGGGCAAAGATTTTTGAACAGTGTTTAAAACTCTTTCAGGGAAAAATCTTCGGCTTTCATATGAAAGACTACATTGTAAAAGACGGTAATCTTGAACTTGCACCTTTAGGTCAGGGCCTTATGGGCTGGAAAGACTTCCTTCCTGTCATCATGTCCGAATGCCCTGACGCAGCACTGGTTTTTGAAGGCGTTGTAAACGTTCCGGAAAGCCTTAAGTTTATCCGCTCAATTGTGGGATAAAAATCAGGGGAATAAAAGGTGAGAAAGTGCAGTGAATAAAAGGCTGCACTTTTTTTTATGAAACTAATTCACCCCTCATAGTTAACGACTCTGTTTTTACCCTGGGCCTTTGCCTTGTATAGGGAAATGTCAGCGTAACGGATTAAGTTTACAAGGTTGTCTTTGTTGGGCCTGAAGCGGGCTGTTCCTGCGCTCACAGTTACTCCAAAACGTTTGTGGATGTCGCTTTCCAGAAGTTTTTCCTTAATGCGCTGGTAAAGGCAGACAGCTTTTTCTGCAGTAGTTTCCGGCATAATGATTAAAAACTCTTCCCCGCCGTAACGGCAGAAAACGTCTTCTTCGCGGATAGTAGATTTGAAGATTGCGCTGATTTCAGAAAGAATTGTGTCGCCGACAACGTGGCCGTAGGTGTCGTTGATTTTCTTAAAGTCGTCAATATCAAGGATCATGACGGAAAAAGATTTTTCATAGCGGTTACAGCGGTTTATCTCCTTGCGGAGGTAAATGTCCATGTAACGTCTGTTAAAGGCTCCGGTAAGGCTGTCCTGCATTGCCATTTCTTCAGTTTCGCGGAGAACTTTAATTTCTACGAGAACAGGGGAGTTGATGACCTTGTTTGCGCCGGTAAAATAGTCAACAATTGCCAGGTAGAGGTTTACTTTTTTGCCGAGTTTGTTTTCAAGTTCTTCAAGAGTCTGGCAGATGTTTTTCCAGTGCTCTTTTGCCTCATGCTCAGAAAAATCAATGTCGATGTACTGGCTTAAAGAATCAGAATAGGTAAATTTTTCTTCCGGAATGTGTGCGTCAGACCTTGTGTTTATAAGGCCTAAAACTTTTTGTGCTAATTCATCCATTTTTGTATTCTCTCGAGAGAGATTATAACAGTCTGTTTAATTGAAGTTCAATACAAATTAAGGTCAGAAAGCGTCCTGAAGGGGAGATTTTTGTCTGAGAAAATAAATTATTTCCAAACTCTCCACAATAATAAGCCCTGCTCCCGAAGCGTTTTCCCATTCCGTCCTAATCTTTACAGGTTCTGCCGCCCCATGCTTTGGAATTGAGCCGTTCGTGCTCAAGTGTTTTTTCAAAATCTGCTTCGGGGCTGCAGTTCTCTTCTACCATGCGGGCTGTTTTTTCAAGGCGGCGAAGGCACTCGCTTTTGTCGTTATAGCCCATGCGGCTGTCTTCGATTGACTGTCCCAAAATGCGTATGCTTTCGTCGTAGATTTTTGTCGTAACGGGGAAGGGGTGTCCGTCCTTTCCGCCGTGTGCAAAAGAAAAGCGTGCCGGATCTGTAAAGCGTGAAGGTGTTCCATAGATTACTTCGCTTACAAGTGTAAGGCTCTGGAGGGTGCGCGGACCTAAGCCCGGAGTTAAAAGAAGGTTTTCAAAACTGTCAGTCTGGCTTTCGTAAGCGGTTGCAAGAACTGCACCAAGTCTCTTTAAGTCTATGTCTTCTGCCTTAACTTCGTGCCGTGAAGGCATAATGAGGTTTCTGTCGTTTTTTATTAAAATCTGAGTTCCCTGCCATTCCGGAACACCCGGGGCGTTGCGGGGTACCCCCGCAGATGGGGAAGCCGGAAATGAGGAGAGAAGCGACGAATTGCAGGCGGGGGGAAGGCTTTCCCCTTTATCTTCAAATAATTCCAGCTGCAGGCTGTCTCCCTGTCCCATTTTTTTGATTTCGTTTATGAGGCGGTCGGGGCGCTCGTTACTCAGGGATAAAATCTTTTCGCGTGTGGTAGAGGCGTTCAGGTCAGTGAGGTTTAAGATGAGTCCCTGGTTTTCGCCTGTAACGCCTGAATGCGGTTCTTCGACAAAGGAACGGAGGTTTTCTGAGGACCAGTGATAGCGGCGAGCAGTGCGGGTTTTTGTATTCATTCCCTGCTGCACGACAGTCCAGTCGCCTTCATCGCTCAAAATAAAATTGTGCTGGTATAGCTGGAATCCGTCCTGAACGGCTGTCCCGTCTACCTTTGCGGCAAGTTTTGAGCAGTTAATGAGTTTGTTTCCGTCCATACCCGTCATATCGGCTAAAATCTTGAGTTCATCGGGGGTACGCCTTGAATATTTTCCGCGTCCTCCGCAGACAACAATTCCAAGTTCATGTGCCCGGCGGTTGAGTCCGCGCTTTAAGGCATACATAACGCTTGTGGTAATTCCCGAAGAATGCCAGTCCATTCCAAGCACGCAGCCAAGGCTCTGGAACCACAGCGGATCACTTAAACGCACAAGGGCTTCTTTTTTTCCGTAATTCATCACAAGGGCTTCGATAATCTGGGTGCCGAGCGCCATCATTCTGTCAGCAAGCCATTTTGGCACAGTTCCTGTGTGAAGCGGTAGGTCAGCATATCCTGAACGTTTAATCATGGTTTTCATTATAGCAAAAATTAGTATAATAGCAAAATGCACAGAATTCTTTTTATTTGTCACGGAAATATCTGCCGCTCCCCGATGGCAGAAATGGTTTTTAAGCACCTGGTAAAAACGGCAGGAAGGGCAGACGACTTTTATATTGACAGTGCCGCAACAGATTACGACGAAATCGGAAACGGGATGCACCGCGGCACAAGACAGATTCTTGAAAAAAATCATATTCCATATACGGATCACCGCGCCCGCCTTGTAACACCTGACGATTACAACGACTTTGACCTTTTAATCATCATGGACAGCGAAAATGAGCGTCATCTTGAGCGCCGGGTGGGAAAGGACACGGAAGGTAAGGTTCATTATTTAATGGAATATGCAGGAAAGCATCGGGATGTGGCCGACCCCTGGTACACAGGCAACTTTGAAGAAACCTGGCGCGATGTGTGTGAAGGCTGTACGGCTCTGTTAGAAAGTCTTTAGGGCGTTCCGGCAGTAAACTGCCGTCCCGTGCTGCAGGGTTACGCTTACGTTTCATCGTTTGCAGGCAAACGACGCTCTGCGCCCTTACGCCCGGTAACGCTTTTTTAGAGAATCATTATTGAAGGATAACCTTAAGTCCAAGGCTTGAATTAATTTTCCAGTATCCGTAACCGCCGTCCTGTGCTGAAAGCGAGTCTCTGTCATCTTCGTCCCAGTCGTAGTAATCTTTACCTTTTGTCAGGTTAAAATAGTTAAAAAGGACGTTGAGTTTCAGAAACAGGTTTTTATTCAATTTATAGGAAGCGTTTGCAAATACATTATAGTTTTTTAAGCACGAATATATATAGCTTTTAAGAACATAGTTCCGTGCTAAATGCCTGTCTTTTGCCAGTACCAAGGTGAATGGAGAAATATCCAATCCAAACTCTAAAAAAAGTAATGAACTTAATGTTGTTTTTGCATAAAGGCCTGTAAAAAAGGCAGTTTTATGAGTTTTATAATCTATACCGGCAAGATGATATTTGCCGTCAGGGTAGTAGTGGGGCGAGTCTGTAGTTAAGTAATACCACCCGTGTCCGTTTCGCCCGTTAAAGGAATTATATTCGTATTGAATTTTTACTGCTGGTATCAATGAAAAAACGGAATTGAATTTATATTCAAATCCGAATGATGTTTCAATATTAAAGCCCAGATCTATCTTGCAGTCAAACTCTGAACTGGTAGTCAGTGAGCCGTCCGGATACCAGTCCTTATCAGTCATCTTTCCTTTATTGTAAGGAATGTCAAAAGTAAAAAGTGTATTAAAAATATAATTGTATTCTGGTTTTATAATCTTACATTCAGAACTGAGTCCTCCGTTCAATACATAAGCTTCCCTCCACTCAAGTCTTGAACATTGTTTGTCGCTGTCATTTCCTGAGTGATAAAAGGCTTCTGTTGTCTTAGCTTTTTTTACCCCAAGAATCGGTTCAATTGAAAAACTATAATCGATTGAAAAAAGGTTGAATGAGAAAAGAATCAAAATGCTAACTAAAAATAAAACTTTTTTCATAATGAATAATCAGGCAGGGATATAATCAGGACAAGCCCTTTAAAACAATAAAACCGATGCTCAATGCACCGGTTTTATATTAACTCATTGCAGAAAATTAGTCTTCTACAACGTCAGCATGAAGGTAGTCAGCTGGAACAGTCCATGTACCTTTCAAAGTACCTGTACCTGTTGCTTTGTTGGCTTTATACGTGGCAGAACATTTATCTGTTGATGGATATACGTTAGCATATGGACCGAATTTGTACTGAGAAAGAGAATTTGAATCAGATTCGTAGTCAATTTCGTAGATTGGAGTACCGAGGTTAACTTCTGAATAATCAGATGCTCCGGAAGCCTTGATCTTAAGTGCTCCTGTATCATCGTCTACATCATATGATGCAGTTGAATCTACTTTTACAAAATAGAGCTGGTATTTGTGTGCATAAGGTGCTGTTGTGTCAGTTGAATCAACAACTACATCGCGGAAGTAAACGCCTACATCATATCCGTTTGTTGTAGAAGCTTTGTCGCTAGGTACTGTTTCACCAAGTGAAACATATTCAACTTCTACTGCACCGTCATTATCACCTACACCAAAGTTGTTTCCCTGAAGGTTTGTTACGTTTGTGTATTTAGAAACATAGTAATCGCCTTTGTTTCTAACTCCGACAACAAAGAAGTCACTTGCTTTAGAGTTTGTTGCATTATCACGGAGACCAAAAACAAAGCCCATTACACCGTCACCATACTTGGTGCTTGAAGTTTTGTCAAAATGAATGTTAACAAGACCACCTGAGTGCTTGAAGTTTGTAGACTTGTATCCGCGGTGTATTAAATCAGCGTCTTCATTTGTGTGGTTGATTTCCCATGTACTAGAATTCTTTTCTGTAATCATGTTGTAAGGATCGTCTTCTTTAGCACATCCTGCAAAGAGACCAAGCATCGCAGCAGCGAAAAGGCTGCCAAGAAGAACTTTAGAAAGTTTCATAATTAAAAACTCCTCATTTTTTCTTTGATTTTCTAGTCCCGCATACGCCGGACGATTAAATAAATTGTAACCCATAAGTTTTATAATTTCTAGAATTTAATTTAAAAAATAATCTTTATTTATTTAACAAACAGGCCGCTCATTTTTGAGCGGCCTGTTACTGGTTTACGAATTAATTATTTTTCGTTTGTTGAACTTCCTGAGCTTGTGTGGATTTCAAAATTAATTTCATTGTTCTTCACAGAAACAATTTTAAGTGCACGGGTGATGATTGAGTTTGATTTGTCTGACTTTGTGTAAAGAAGCAAATCTTCACCTTCTTTAACGGCGAAGGTGCATTCAACCTTACCGTCGTTGAGGGTAAGTTCGTATGTTCCGTTTACTGATGGTGCAATTTTTGTAACCATAGAAACTTTTGCCTTTGATGTTTTACAAGGCAGGTAACTTACTTCCTCACCAACTTTTAAAGAAAATGCAAATGTCGGTAGTGCCAGTGCGGCTGCGATTGCCAGTGCGATAAATTTTTTCATTTTATGCCTCTCTGTAGTTGAAATATCAGTCCAGTATTAAAACTGAACATCCTAATTCTAACCTTAAAAAATCAAAAAACAATGAAGGTTACAGATTAAGAGAAATTTTTGTATTTTCTAACAATCTTTTTTATTTCCGTTCTCTCAGGTCTTCAATTTCTTTTTCGGAAAGCCCTGTATATTTTGCAATTTCCGGGGTAGGAAGGTTGTTTTTTATCATCATCAAAGTAACCTGCCGGATACCCTTTTCAAGTCCAGCCTTTGCACCTTCGGCTCTGCCTTCTGCGAGTCCTTCCGCTCTGCCTTCTGCGAGTCCTTCTACTCTGCCTTCGGCAAGTCCTTCGGCTCTTGCCTCTACTCTCGCTTCGGCCTTTGCTTCTTCAAGTTCTTCCCAGTACTGTTCTCTAAATGTCATAAACTGATTCCTCCATTCCAGGTTTTTCTTAGCAAGAAGAAGTTTTT
>JAEENG010000030.1 GCA_016283615.1 Treponema sp. | reverse complement strand
TGTGATTCCTGCGTTGTTTACAAGAACGTCAAAGCCGCCGGCTTCTGTGAGGGCAGCCTTTACAACAGAAGTAACCTGTTCTGCGTCGCCTACGTCTGCACAAATCTCATGGAATTTAGTGTTGTTTTCTGAAGCAAGTTTTTCAAGTTCATCTTTTGCGCTGCTTGGTTTAGAGCAAAGTCCCCAAACTTCACAACCGTTTTTAATGAACATTTCTACGATTCCGCGTCCAATACCGCGGCTGCTTCCTGTAACAAGGGCTTTTTTATTCAATAATAACATCATGAACTCCTGTTATCCTAAAATTAAAGTGAATTGATTGCTTCTGCTGTGTTTACAGAAACTGCCTTCCACTGTTCTGCGTAAGAAGTTTTGCCCCAGAGTCCGGCCAGAACTGAACCCGGACCTACTTCGATTACATTCCATTCGTTATCTTTGTCGCCGGCCATCAAATCAGCAAGAACTGCTTCTTCGTCTGTCCAGCGTACAGGATGAGTAAGGTGATCAACTGCACTTACCTTAGCGGCGGCAGGATCAGTTACCTTTTTACCTGTTACGTTGCTGAACAATGTAATTTTTGGTTCAGCGAATGTGTATTCTTCGAGAGCAACTTTAAAGTTGTCAGCGGCCTTCTGCATAAGAGGGCTGTGGAAAGGACCTGCAACAGCAAGACGGATTGCGCGACGTGCACCTGCTTCTTTTGCTGCAGCTTCAACCTTATCGAGACCGTCTGCAGTACCTGCAACTACAGTCTGTACACTTGAGTTAAGGTTAGCGGCATAAGCACCGTCGATTTTTGATGCGATTTCTTCAACTTTTTCTGGCGGAAGGCCGAGGATAGCGCTCATTCCAGGAGCGTGGCCTGCGTTAGCTTCTGCGATTTCTTCGCAAACTTTCTGCATGATTGAACCGCGGCTCTTTACGATGTTACAAACCTGTTCAAAATTCAAAACGCCGGCAGCATACAAAGCAGGAAATTCTCCGAGAGAAAATCCCATGCAGGCAGAAGGTTCGATTCCTTTAATTTTGAGGGCAGCCATTACTGCAAGGCTGGCAGCAGTGATTGCAAGCTGACTGTTGTCACTGCGGTTAAGTTCAGTCTGTTCTGTTTCCCAGAGGAGTTTGGCAATATCTTTGCCAGTTACTTTAGACATCTCTTCGATTACTTTCTGGGCTTCTGGAAAAGACTCACAAACGTCTTTAATCATACCCTGTGTCTGGGCACCCTGTCCCGGGAACAAAAATGCATATTTCTTAGCCATAATAATTAGCCTCCGTGGCTTTTATTATGACATTTTTTGTCTTTTTGTCAATATACATTCTTAAGAACATCAACCGTGTGGCTGGATGCTCCGAGAAGGTCGGAGCGTTCCGCATTGCACAGCTGGAATTTTATAAAAAGTTCAAAGGTTTCATCGTCCATCGCATTTAATTCACGGCGCATGTAATCAGAAGGTCCGTCTGCTGCGATGATTTTTATGCGCTCAAGTCCGGCCTTTTTATTGATGCGGTTAATGTCTTCAAGCCTCAAATACGAATACAAATCATCCGGGCCGCTCACCGTTTTAAAGTCCCGCGTTACGGCGCCGCTTTTTATTAACTGGCCAATTTTGCCCTTCTTAAAGCAATATTCAATCAGGCTGTATTCATTCATCACGTAGGCTGCAAGAATAAAGCCGCCCTTTTTAGTTACGCGTTTTGCCTCGCTAAAAACCCGGAGGCGGTCTTCGTCCGTGTGCAAATGGTACATAGGACCAAAAATCAGGGTAATGTCAAAACTTTCGTCGTCCAGGAAACGTAAATCGCGTGCATCGCCCGGCCAGATGTGAACTCCCGGCTGATGTTTGGATTCAATTACCTTCCGGTTACGCTCCACAAGTTCCACAGCAGTGACGGAATGACCTTTCTGCGCGAGCGCCACAGAATAACGCCCGGTTCCAGCCCCAAGGTCAAGAATCGAAAGCCCCGGACGCCCGGCAATGCATTCTTCGATGTAATGCATGGTCACAGTAAACTCAACTGTTCCGTGACGTGTCGTCAGACGATGCTCCTCGTTGAATTTATTGTAATATTGTTCGATTAATTTTGTGTCAGAGTTTAAATTCGATTTTACAGGCATGAGATAATTCTAAAAAAAAATCCGCCCTCTGTACATAAGGCGGACTGCATCTTACTTAAAAGGATCCTTTGTCTGATCCACGGTTAAAAGTTCATTCACATTTACGCCGTAAGAGCGTTTTGACATGGACTTTAAAACCTCTTTGTAACTGTATGTAAGTTTTTCTTCCTTCTGCGCATTCAGCACGGCAAGAACACGGGCCGACGGGTTGAATTTTGCCGCCTCTGCAAAAAGTGCGTTCCGCGGAACAGCGCGTGTAGTGTTCATAAGTTGAACTGCAATTCTGCTTACTTCGATATCATCTTTTAATGTGCTGATTGCCCCCGAATTTACAAATCCGCTTTGAACTTGCTTTAATGACTCATCATAATAATAAATCTTTGTACTGTCAGATTTGCTGTTCAAGTCTTCCACATTTGCCTTTGCAACCACGGTCGAAAATCTCAGGGGTTTTGCTGCATTTTCTGAGCGCCTTTTCATCGCTTCGTCTGAATAAACAAACGAGTCTTCTATAATTACTGCGCTCTGAGTGTCAGCCGCGTACCCGCCTTTTTTGAGCCACCAGTCAACGTTATCGTAAACGACCGCAGTGTATTCAATTTTTTTAATTTCCCGGGTTGAATTCTCACCGGCGCTTTCTGCAGCATCCTGAGGCAGTTCAATTACTGTTGTCAGAAGTTCTGCATCCTGTTCAACAAGTTCAATCTGCTCACCATTTTTGATTTTTAAAACCGGATGCATCTGTCCGTCACGCCCCAAAAGACACAGCTGTGCATTGGGATACAGAACAGTTCCGGAAACAAGTTTTTGATTTGACAGATTTGCAGCATTATCAGCAGTTTTTTTTGAACACGAAATATTGATAAACGCCGCACAAGCGAGAACAAAAAATGCAATTATATTGAGTTTCATATTTTACTTATCGGAAGAATCAGTGCACCCAATTATTCGAACTTGGTTCAAATATCTCATCAAGTTCAAATTTGTACGGAGAAGTTCGGGACGCTTTCCGGTCCGATCGGCTTGCTGAAGAAATAGCCCTGAATAAAGTCGCAGTTCATCTCGCGAAGTTTATCGTACTGCCATTTTTGTTCAACACCTTCGACTGTAAGCTTCATGCCCAAATCATGTACAAGATGAACGATATTCTGGATAAAGCTTTCCTTGCCTTCAACAAGGTAATTGTCGACGAGGGATTTATCGATTTTAACCTTTTCCGCCGGAACAAAGGTCAGATAACTCAAAGATGAATATCCTGTTCCAAAGTCATCGAGTGCAAGGCCGACTCCGATTGCAGCCAGGTCTTTAAAAAGCTTTGTTGCACGGGCAGTGTTTCCCATAAAGAGGCTTTCTGTAATTTCAATATCAACAAATTTCGGATCAATGTCGTAACGCTCCAGAAGGCTCTGAAGGTATGGAACATACAGATCGTCTACGAGCTGCCCGTTTGAATAGTTGATTGCAACCTTTTTAAGGTCCATACCTTCTGAACGCCACTGCGCCATCTGCGAAATTACTTTTTCTGTAACAATGCGTCCAATTTGAGCAATAAAACCGCCGTCTTCTGCAACCGGAATAAAGTCTGCAGGACCAAAAGAATAATTCTGCAGACGAACGAGAGCTTCAAATCCATAGGTTTCACCGGTTTTTGCGTTAACCTGAGGCTGGTAACGGATTTCAAAACCACCGCGGATACATTCTTCTTTTAAGATTTCAACAATTCTATTCTTTTTGATTACAGTTTCTTTCATTTCCGGAGTAAAGCACATGATTGCGCCGTGTCCGACTTTTTTGGCTTCAAAAAGTGCCAGGTCCGCATTTGTTACAAGTTCGTCATAATCCATGTCTGCAATATAGTCAGCAAAACCAACCGACATTGCAACATCGAGTTTTACATTGTTATAGAAAATCGGCGCATTCAAGATCTCGCGAAGTTCTTCAATTTCCTTTCCGTGACGTTCAATATGACCGTTTTTATGAATCAAAAGGAATTCATCTCCACCGTAGCGGGCGGCAAAATAATCATTGTTACGGCAGATTGAAGCAAGCCTCTTTCCGCATTCAACAAGGAGAGTATCACCGCAGACGTGAGTGTAGGTGTTGTTGTAATTTTTAAAGTCATCCAGATCCATAATCGCAAGGGAGAATGGAACACCGCTGTCCATAATGTGTTTAATTTCTTCGTCTGCATGAGAGCGGTTCGGAAGTCCTGTCAGCTTATCATTGTTTGCAACGTAGGTCAGACGGAATTTTGAATCATTGAGTTCCTTGTTGGTCTGTCTCATACGCTGGTTCATTATCATCATAACGCCGTTTGCCTTGATTGCCCTCTTATAACTGAATAAGGCAGCCGTAAACAGCAAAAGAACCGAGGCAATTATGAGTGCAAACGGCATAATCTGATTTGAATACTGCCTGAATCCTGCGTTCGGATCGTTAATCATTTTTGTAGTCAACGGCAAAAAATCTGTGGTGTAATTATGGGCTTTAAGAACATTATAATCAAAACAGAAAAATCCATCATCTTCTGTCCAAACCGGAATTGTTGAAATATCTGCCCCACACAGAATGTCTACAACTGTTTCTGCAGCTTTTCTTGCGGCTTCCCTGTCATCCGGAATTTTTCCGCCCACAAAGCCGAGCCCGATTCCCAGCGGATGTGTACGGTATAATGGAATATCCTTTGTGTATTTTTTAATAAAGGTTATAAAATCATAAACCGACGCCTGGTTTTCTGTAGGAAACTCGTTAAGGATAGAAACAATAATTATTATTGAATCCTCAGGAATCTGTTTAAAAACCTCAGCGGCGGCTTCGGCTGACACGAATTCAGTGCCGATTTCGTGGAAATTGAGGTTAGGATATTTTTTTACAACTTCAAGATACTGCTTTCTGTCTCCCTGTCCTGTGGGAGTGTCATCAATAATCGTATAAATATTTTGAGATTTCGGATTTTGAATAATTGCGGCCTGCAGGGTTTCTTCGTAGAACAATGGTTCTGCGGAACCGGTTATCCACTGGTTCTGGCCGGCCAGTGCCGCGTTTTCCATATCATTTATTCCAAAGAAAACAATGGGAGTATCGGCAAACAATTCATTCTGATATTTTTGAACGAAAGACAGGGCTGCGTCATCACTTACGAGTATTGCATCATATTTTTTTGAATTCTGAATTTTATATTTAACTCTTTCATAGAACTGTTTATTGGCAACGGGAGTATTCAGGTTTTTTGTATCCATGTACAAAATGTCATAGTGAATCTGATTCCGTTCAAATACCTTATTGATTCCATCAACCTGAGGTTTACTGATCATGTAGGTCGGGTCATAGGAGTTTATATAAAGTACGCTGGATTCAAATTTAGAAAGACGCGGCGGAGTAGAAACTGATTCATGGACAAACTTCGTATAACGCACGTACAGGATGCCTACCGCCAATAGGATTCCAAAAGTCGCAAAAATGATAAGTGCAATTGTAAAAATAAAACTTTTTCTTCTTCTCATTAACTTCTACCCAGTAAGCATAATTACTGTAACTATTGTTAAATTCAATTATAGCATTTTACCAAAAACCAACATCTAAAAAATTGTTATATTTATTTTCTGTTTTATGAGGGTCATTCTATGTCCCACTGCCCCTCTTATACTGAAGCCAGAAAAACAAAAGCGAGGTAACAATTATGGTTATGTTCTTTTTACTCTTAGGTTTTATCGGTTTGTGGGCAGTTACAGAAATTATTGAATCCTTTATGAATGAAGATTCCGGACGACAAGCGTCACAAAAGAAAAACACTTTACGCTGGATTGACTAGAGCAGATCCCGGGGGCGTCCGATAATAAAGTCCGCGCCTGCCTGTGTGAGTTCCTGGCGGGAGCCGTAGCCCCACAAAATTCCGCAGGATGAAAGGCCGGTCTTTTTTGCACCGTTTATATCGTGCTTTCTGTCGCCAATCATAAGAATATCTCCATTGGAGCGTGCTTCTTCAAGGCCGCATTCTTTGATTACGTACTGGATTATCAGATCCTTTCTGCTGCGGGTTTCTTTTAAATCAGCGCCGCCTGCAAAGATAAAAAAGTCTTTCAGGCCAAAATGCTCAAGGATGCGGTGCATGTAAATTTCGGGCTTGCCTGTTGCAACATAGAGTTTTTTACCTAAATTCTTTAAGGCTTCAAGGGTTGGAATAATTCCGTCGTAAACAGAGTTTTCAAAAAGTCCTTTTACACCAAAGTATTCGCGGTAAACTCCCATAGCTTCAAAGGCCTGCTCCTCAGAAAAGCCGTACAGAGTTTTAAAAGACTCAGTCAGCGGAGGGCCGATAAAAAGGCGGAGTTTATCGTCATCGGTTTCTTCAATTCCCCAGTGGCGCAGAGCGTAGCGGACCGAATTCATGATGCCGGGACCGCTTTCTGTCAGCGTGCCGTCAAGGTCAAAAAATAAATGTGTAAAGGAAGAAAGTGTTTTCATTGCGCTGTATAAAAGTTGAGACTCCAGAGGTAAAACTTCCGGAGTCTCTTTAACTGCAAATTAAATTAACCTCTAAAAACTGCTGTGAGCAGGGGTTTAGAGATACCAGTAATTAGTGGTGGAACAGACGGATGCCTGTAAATGCCATTACGATGCCGTATTTGTTACAGGTTTCGATTACGTTGTCGTCACGAACAGAACCACCAGGCTGTGCAATTACACTTACGCCTGATTTGTGTGCGCGTTCGATATTGTCACCGAACGGGAAGAATGCATCGCTTCCGAGGGCTACGTCAGTGTTTTTGTCGAGCCATGCGCGTTTTTCTTCGCGTGTAAATACAGACGGCTTTTCTGCAAAAATTGTCTGCCATTTGCCTTCTGCAAGCACATCTTCGTATTCGTCACCGATGTAAACGTCGATTGCGTTGTCGCGGTCAGCACGTTTGATTCCGTCAACAAATTTGAGTCCGAGAACTTTTGGACTCTGACGCAGCCACCAGTTGTCAGCTTTCTGACCTGCCAGGCGTGTACAGTGAATGCGGCTCTGCTGGCCTGCACCGATACCGATTGCCTGTCCGTCTTTAACGTAACATACTGAGTTTGACTGAGTGTATTTGAGAACAATCTGTGCAATCAGAAGATTGTGTTTTTCATCTTCTGAAAGTGTTTTTTTATCTGTAACGATGTTTGAAAGAGTTGACTCATCGAGTTTGAGGAAGTTGTGTCCCTGTTCAAACTTAACACCAAATACCTGTTTAACCTCAATCTCCGGCGGAACATAGTCCGGGTCGATTTTAAGGATACAGTAATTGCCCTTCTTTTTTGCCTTTAAAAGTTCGAGGGCATCTGCATCATAATCAGGAGCGATGACACCGTCAGAAACTTCTTTTGCAATGAGCTGGGCAGTAGCCTTATCACACTTGTCGCTCAAAGAAATAAAGTCACCGAATGAAGACATACGGTCAGCGCCGCGGGCACGGGCATAGGCGCATGCAAGTGGTGTGAGTTCAATTGAATCGTCTACAAAGTAGATTTTTTTAAGTGTGTCAGAAAGAGGTTTTCCGATTGCGGCTCCTGCAGGACTAACGTGTTTAAAACTTGTTGCTGCCGGGAGGCCTGTAGCTTCTTTAAGTTCCTTAACTAACTGCCAGCCGTTCAATGCATCGAGCAAATTGATATAGCCTGGTTTACCGTTAACAACTGTGATTGGCAATTCGCCATCGTCCATGTACACGCGAGCCGGTTTCTGGTTCGGGTTACATCCGTATTTAAGTTCGAGTTCTTTCATATTGAAGAGAATAGCGTATTTATACGTTTAGAACAAGAAGGGAGAGGTCTCTCCCTACGCCTCATCTAACCTTCAAGCTGTTCCTTAAGTTTCAGGATTTCTCCAAGAGGAAGTTCCACTGCCTTTGCAATCTGCTCCGGCGTTAAAAGATTCATTTTAAGTAAGTTTTCTGCAGTTTTAACGGCGTTTTTTCTTTCGCCCTGTTCAAGTCCAGCCTTTTCACCTTCTGCAAGTCCTTCTGCTCTGCCTTCGGCAAGTCCTTCGGCGAGTCCTTCGGCGAGTCCTTCGGCTCTTGCCTCTACTCTCGCTTCGGCCTTTGCTTCTTCAAGTTCTTCCCAGTACTGTTCTCTAAATGTCATAAACTGATTCCTCCATTCCAGGTTTTTCTTAGCAAGAAGAAGTTTTT
>JAEENG010000029.1 GCA_016283615.1 Treponema sp. | reverse complement strand
AGGAGAAGCTTTCTTAACTACAACTACGCGGCGCTTTCCGTCTCCTTCTGTGCGGGCTGCCGGCTTTTTGCCTTCGTTTGTCTGGCCGAGGCGCTGGCTTGCGTCGCTCTTGAGGGAAAGGGAAATTCTCATACGGTCCTTATCAAGGGCGATGATTGTAAATTCCTTTACGTCACCTACTTTGATAACGTCCATCGGGTCAGAAACGTAAGTATCGCTCAATTCAGAAATGTGAATCAGGGCTGTTTCGTGGAGACCGATGTCTACAAAGGCACCAAAGTCTACTACGTTTTTGATTTTACCTGTTACCTTCATGCCGACTGTAAGGTCTTCAAATTTAACAACGCCTTTCTGCATGATCGGTGCCGGATAATCTGAACGAGGGTCGCGGTTAGGCTTTCCAAGTTCATCAATGATATCGTTCATTGTAGTTTCGCCCACATTGTACTTTTCGCACAGCTTCTTTTTAAGCTCTGCCGGAACCTGTTTGCCTTCCCGCACATAAGAAAGAACTTCCCGGGCTGCATCGTAGTTTTCCGGGTGAACCCATGTGTTGTCGAGAGGGTCTGCACTTTCTGCAATCTTTAAGAATCCGGCACACTGTTCAAATGCCTTTGGACCAAGCCCCGGAACTTTTTTAAGGTCTTCACGGCTTGTGATTTTGCCGTTTGCGTCGCGGTAAGCAACAATTTTCTTTGCAGTTGTAAGGTTGATTCCCGAAACATATTTTAGGAGCATGTAACTTGCTGTATTAAGGTTTACGCCAACCTGGTTAACAACCTGTCCTACAACTTCGTCCAGCTGTTCTGCAAGTTTTTTCTGGTTAACGTCGTGCTGGTACAAACCGACACCGATTGCCTTCGGATCGATTTTTACAAGTTCAGCAAGCGGGTCCTGGAGACGGCGTCCCATGCTGATTGCACCGCGGATTGTCAAATCAAGGTCAGGGAATTCTTCTGTTGCAACAGGGCTTGCTGAATAAACCGAAGCGCCTGATTCATCAACAACTGTGTACTGAACGTCACCACCGGCGTAATTTTCGCTGATTACCTTGCTTACAATCGCCTGAACTTCAGGGCTGCCTGTTCCGTTTCCAACAGCAACAACCTGAATGTCGTACTTGTCGATTGCGTCATTCAGCTGTTTGTAAGCGTCGGCAGGGTCCTGTACCTGATAAATCTTAAAGAATCCCAGGTACTTGCCTGTTTCGTCCAGGGCCGCACACTTTGTACCGGTTCGAATACCAGGGTCGATTCCCAGGACACGGCTTCCTTTAATAGGCTGTGTCATCAGAAGGTTCTTGAGGTTGGCAGAGAACAGACCGATACCGTGGTCGTCAGCTTCGTCAGTTTCGTCTGAACGGATTTCGCGGACAACTGCAGGGGAAAGAAGGCGGACAAGACCGTCTTCAATTGCATCTTTATGATATTTATTTGAAACTTTAACTTTTTTCTGGAGCATGGCTACAGCGTCATCAACAGGAACATCGATTGTTACATCGAGGGCGCCTTCCCGTTCTGCACGGTTAATCGCAAGAATGCGGTGAGGCTTAACCTGGTTGAGAGGTTCCGAGTAATCCCAGTACATTTTGTAAGTTGATGTGTTCTCAGCCACAGCTGCATCCTGTCCTTCCGGAACAATACCCTTTGTCTGGATTGAACCAGATGCCATGTACAAATCATGAACATCAGAGCGGTTTTCCGTATTCTGGCTGGTGCGTTCGGCGATGATGTCCTTGGCGCCTTCCAGAGCGTCTTTTGCGGATTCAACATTGAGGGCTGGATCTTCGTTATCAGTTTTGATGAATTTCTGAGCTTCTGCTTCTACAGCTGCGTCATCGTTCGGACCTTCCATAAAGTCAGCCAATGGTTCAAGGCCCTTTTCTGCGGCAACCATACCGCGTGTCTTCTTCTTTTTCTTGAACGGAGCCCACAAATCTTCAAGCTGGGTGAGAGTTGTAGCGCCCATAACTGCGTTGTAGAGGCTTTCTGTAAGTTTACCCTGGCTAAAAATACCGCGGACGATTTCGAGGCGGCGTTCTTCAAGGTTTTTGTATGACTTAAACAAGTGGTCGCAGGCAGTAACCTGAACTTCATTCAAATTATCATGGCGTTCCTTGCGGTAACGCGAAATAAACGGGATAGTACAGCCTTCGTTTACGAGGCTTATAACTGCGCTGACCTGAGCCACACGAATAGAAAGCTCTTCAGCAATTTTTTTCATAATGTCCACTTCGTTAACAACGAGTGCGTCAATATTTTCCTGAGTAAATTCCATAGTGAAATCATAGTACAGAAAAGAAGGCTCTCGGGCAATAAAAAATAACGACATTTTTTATTTTATTCCATGCGTTAAGGACAGGAGGGGCCCACGCAAGCGGGGTGCCCTGCACCGGAGGCGCTGTGACGCCGGAGCCCCGGATGGCCTGACCCGCCGCTCCGGCGGGGAACGCCCGAATCCGGATAATAATAAAATTTGCCATATTCGGCAATCGGATTTAAAATAGAATTTATACCATTCAAACACCGCGCTGAATTCTTTTGGCGCATAAACAAAACTGCCTGCCCCTCCCTGCTGACGGCATGGCTTTAAAAAAGGAGATAATATGAAGAAAGTCCTTGTCTGCAAGGAAAAAGACCCGCTGGAAACGCGCGTTGCCCTGATTCCTGATGACGTTAAAAAACTTACCGGACTGGGTTTTGAACTTACTGTGGTTAGTGGAGCAGGCTTAAAAAGCGGCTTTTCTGACGAAATGTACACTGCTGCCGGCGCAAAAGTAGTTGCAAAAGAAGAAGATGCTGCTTCTTCCAGCGAGATTGTGGTTCGGATTTTAAAACCTGCAAGCGCATCCGGTCTTGCAAAAGACAGTCTCCACATCAGTTACCTTGATCCGTTCAACGAAAAAGAACTGCTCAACGATTTTGCAAAATCAGGCGTAAAGGCTGTTTCGCTCGAAATGATTCCGCGTACAACCCTTGCCCAGAAAATGGACGTTCAGTCGTCACAAACTTCTCTGGCAGGTTATGTTGCAGTATTGAATGCAGCAGCCCACCTCCCGAAAATCCTTCCGATGATGGTTACTCCGGCTGGTACAATCAATCCGGCCCGCGTTTTTATCATTGGTGTCGGTGTTGCAGGCCTTCAGGCAATCGCTACTGCAAAACGCCTTGGTGCCCGCGTTGATGCATTCGATACCCGCCCTGTTGTAGAAGAGCAGGTTAAATCCCTCGGTGCTTCTTTCGTAAAAATTGACCTTGGCGAAATGGGTCAGACTTCTCAGGGCTACGCAAAAGAACTCACTCCTGAGCAGATTGCAAAACAGAAGGAAGCCCAGGCTAAAGTCTGTGAAAAGGCAAATATCGTAATCACGACTGCTAAAGTATTCGGCCGCAAGGCTCCGCGCCTCATCGAAAAGAATGTTCTTGACCGCATGATGCCGGGCTCAATCGTAGTTGATATGGCAGTAAGCACCGGCGGAAACGTCGAAGGTTCAAAATTCGGCGAAAACGTCGTTACAGAAAACGGCGTTACAATCATGTCCGGCGATCTTCTTGAACGCCAGGTTCCTTACGATGCTTCCAAAATGTTCTCCGGAAACATTACCGCATTCCTCACACACTTCTACAACAAAGAAACAAAGGAATTTGACGTAAAACCGGAAGACGAAATCATGAAGGGCTGTCTCTTAACAAGCGGCGGCCAGATTGTTCACGAAAGATTTATGGAGAAATAATCTATGGATATAATGCTTATTTTCGTATTTGTAATCGCTGCCTTTTTAGGTCTTGAACTGATTGCAAAAGTTCCGTCACAGCTGCACACGCCGCTTATGTCAGGAACAAACGCTATTTCCGGCATCACTGTTGTCGGTGCCATTTCCATTACTGCGGCTGCCGTTAAAATCGGCGGAAAGGTTGGAGCTGTTCTCGGCTTCCTCGCCATTGTTTTTGCTACTATCAACGTTATCGGCGGTTACATGGTTACTGACCGAATGCTTGGTATGTTCAAAAAGAAGGACGCAAAGAAATAAGGCGGAGGAAGAAAAATGTCTGATATAGCTATTAAAATTCTTTACATGGTTTCCTGTATCTTCTTTATCCGCGGTATCAAACTCCTCGGAAAGACTGATACAGCCCGCAAAGGTAACGCATATTCTGCAGTCGGCATGCTGATTGCCTGTGTTACCGTTTTGATTCAGAATGATGTACTTTCTGCCCTTGCAAGCCCTAAAATGGCAGAAGCTTTTGGTGCAACAGGAGTCGCCGCCGCAATTCTCGGAAACGCTTATATCTGGATTGCAGCCGCTGTTCTTATCGGTACTGTAATCGGCGCAATCTGGTCCAAAAAAGTCCAGATGACTGGAATGCCTGAACTCGTTGCCCTGTTCAACGGTTTCGGCGGTTTGTCTTCACTTCTCGTTGCTTTGACTCAGTACATCGCTGCAGAAAAAGGCGATTACTTTACTGCAGTTTCTCTCGGACTTACAATCGCAATCGGTGCCGTTGCCTTTACAGGTTCCCTCGTTGCCTGGGGCAAATTGAGCGGAAAAATGACTTTCAAGGGCTGGGTAATTCCTGCCAAAAATGCTCTGAACGCCGTTTTGTGCGTGCTCGGTCTCGCTGCAATCA